>NZ_JACRWC010000105.1 GCF_014306095.1 Lentihominibacter faecis | reverse complement strand
AAGAGACAGAAACAAGCCATCTTATTACCTCCTGTGTCTAAATCAAATTTATACAGTGAATTTACCTGGATTTCCGGCAAATCTTCAGTCCATTCAACTATACTACCTGTCATAAGCCGCTGTCAAGAATTCATCAGCCAAAACCTCTTCTTTCCCGGCAGATTTTGGTGTAAAATAGAAATATCAAAGAAAAGGAGCCCAATATGAACACCCTTGCGTCATTCACAGCGACCGATACTCTATGGATGCTGGTCTGTGCCTGCTTCGTTTTTTTTATGCAGGCCGGATTCACCTGCTACGAAGCCGGTCTTGTACAAAGTAAAAATGTGATTTCCGTGGCCATCGAGAACATCTTCAATCTGACTATCTCGATCGTACTGTTTTCCCTGGTGGGGTTCCCGATGATGTTCGGGGCAACCATTTTTTCAGCCGATTCTTCTGCAGAAACTGCATTTGTATTCCTGCAGATCATGTTCGCGGCAGTTTCTGTCACTATATTCGCAGGGGCTCTCTCTGAGCGCACAAAACTGGCGCCGCTGCTTGTCGCCGGTGCCGTCAGCGCCGCCCTGATCTATCCTCTCTTTGGCAGATTGGCCTGGGGCAGTCATCTCAGCGGAAACGCCTCCTGGCTGGAAAAGCTGGGATTCCTCGACTTTGCCGGAGCCAGCGTAGTACATATGACTGCCGGTTTTGTCGCACTGGCCGGACTGCTGGCCGTGGGAAGCCGCAGCAGGCAGCACACCGGTAAATCCAATATTCCTCTGGCCGTTTTAGGGGTATTCATCCTGTGGTTTGGCTGGTTCGGATTCAACGGAGGCTGCATCCGCCCTGGAGATCCTGCACTGTCAAAAGTATTTTTAAACACCTGTATGGGAGCAGCTTACGGGACTCTGGGAGCACTTTGCAGCAACCTGCTTCTGAAACGCAATGGCGGATATCTGATTTCGCTGTTCAACGGAGTTCTCAGCGGACTGGTCTCCATAACCGCTTTGTCTGCCTACTGCAGTTTCTGGGCCGCTATGATCGTGGGATTTATCGCCGGGATCCTGGCGGATCTCACATCGGTGCTTCTGGAAAAACTCCACATTGATGATGTAG
The DNA here is from genome assembly GCF_014306095.1 of Lentihominibacter faecis. Lineage (GTDB taxonomy): Bacteria > Bacillota > Clostridia > Peptostreptococcales > Anaerovoracaceae > Lentihominibacter > Lentihominibacter faecis. The sequence goes on along the minus strand of NZ_JACRWC010000105.1, from coordinate 45,278 downwards.
TCAATGTGATCCCGGTGCATCTGATCGGCGGGCTGACCGGGATCCTTGCACTGCCCTTCTGTATCCCGGTTTCTGCACTTCCGACCGACAGCCGGCTGGAACAGTTCGGAGTACAGATTATCGGAGCATGCATCTGCTTCTCCGCATCCTTCGGCATATCCTTTATCGTGTTCCTGTTGATGAAACACACGACAGGTCTTCGCGTCACAAAAGAAGAAGAAGAAAAAGGACTCAACATCGTAGAATTCAGCGATATCTACTCCTGGCAGAACTACATCGAAACATCATCTTACGAACAGGAGATACAAGAAAAAAATGATCTCCTCCGCAAGCAGACCCGGCTTCTGGCCGTTACCGAAGAGCAGGAAAAAAAGAGACTGGCCAAGGATCTCCACGATGGTGTAGGGCAGAGTCTCTCCGCCTTGAAAGTGATTCTCGGCATGGGGAAAATGCAGGCGAAAAAAAGCGAGAATCCATCGTTACAGAAAACTGCAGAAAAAGCAGCTGATCTTGCCGATCTTTCTCTGAAAGAAATGCGCAATGTCCTGAACAACCTGAAACCGGAAGCACTTGAAAAAGGCGGTTTGAAAGCCGGGCTGTCTGCCATGACTGAAAACCTGGATCAGATCGACGATTTTACCTGCCGCCTGAACCTGATAGATCCTCTGCCGGATTTCGATGAAACCGTAGAGCTGAATCTCTACCGACTGGTGCAGGAATCCCTTACCAACGTAGTCAAACACGCCCAGGCAAAAGAAGCCGTAGTCACCGGTCAAAGCAGTCAGCGGATCGGATTCTACACCATCCGCATCAAAGATGACGGCATTGGCTTTAACCCTGAATCTGAACAGCTTGGCGTCGGTATCCCGTCAATGAACGACCGTGTCAAAATGCTGGGTGGAACCTTCCATCTCTACAGCATGGAAGGAAAAGGAACGGAAATCATCATGGAGGTGCCACATCATGGAAGAAACCAATAATATCAAAATTTTTCTCGCAGATGACCACAAGATCCTTCGAGAATCATTGGAATTGCTCCTTTCTCAGGAAGATGACTTCACCGTCATCGGACAGGCTGAAAACGGGCTGGAACTGGAAAGCCGTTTTATCGAAGAGCAGCCGGATGTGCTGCTGATGGATATTTCCATGCCGAAACGAAATGGATTTGATACTGCAAAAGCGATCGTAAAGGCGTTTCCTGACATCCGCATCATCTTTCTGACCATGCATAAAAGCGAAGAAATGCTCTCCAAAGCATTCCACAGCGGATGCCGCGGCTACATCCTAAAAGAAAATGCCTTTGAAGAACTGGCTACTGCGATCCGCACCGTTATGAACGATGAGATCTACGTTTCCAACGCTTTGACGCCGATGATGCTGTCAGGCTTTCTGTCTACAGAAAAAGAACCTGGCGAACTTTCCGGGCGGGAGCATGAGATTTTAAAACTGCTGGCCGAAGGCTACAGCAACCGGGAGATCGCTGATATGCTCGCCATCTCCGTAAAAACTGTAGAAACACATCGCGCCAACATCATGCGAAAGCACAACTTCAAGAACATCACCGAGCTGGTGCTCTTTGCAGTAAGGAACCACATCATCGAACCATAACGCCCTGCAAAAGCTTTGCAGAAACTTCGACGCTATGCTTCCGGCAGCGGTCTCGACAAAAAATCAGGGATTTCCCCATAAGGTATCAGGGTTTCCCTGTATTTTCTTTTTTTGACCTTTCTTTTATACTGTAAACAATCAAAAACAGATTTGAAAAGAGAGGTGATTTCTCATGATTAACACTGGCGATACTGCGTTTATGATGATTTGTGCAGCGCTTGTTTTCATTATGACTCCGGGACTGGCATTCTTCTATGGCGGTCTGGTTTCCAGAAAAAACGTACTGACCATCATGATGCAGAGTTTTATTTCAATGGGTGTCGTAACGATTCTCTGGTTTATCATCGGATTCTCGCTGACATTTGGTCCGGATGTACACGGGTTGGTCGGAGGATTGAAATACATGTTCCTTCACGGAGTCGGCATGGAAGCCAATCCGGATTACGGAAGCACGATCCCATTTATGTCCTTCTTTAGTTATCAGCAAATGTTTGCGATCCTGACACCTGCTCTTATCACAGGTGCTTTCGCAGACAGAGTAAACTTTAAAAGCTATCTGGTATTCCTGGTTTTATGGAGTCTGCTGATCTACATCCCTCTGGCACACTGGGTATGGGGCGGCGGTTTCCTGCAGCAGATGGGAGTCGTTGACTTCGCAGGCGGGATCGTTGTTCACGCAAGTGCTGGTCTGGCTGCTCTGGCTTCCGTTTTCTTCGTTGGAAAACGTACTGTTGTCAGCAAAGTGGAAATGGAGCCGCATAATGTAACACACGTTGCTCTGGGAACGGCTCTGCTTTGGTTCGGCTGGTTCGGTTTCAACGCCGGCGGAGCTTTAGGTGCAAATTCCCTGGCTGCGACTGCATTCATCAATACCGACCTGGGCGCATCGGCTGCTATGGTTACCTGGCTGATCATCTCCTGGATCCGTGAAAAGAGTCCAAGCTTCGTTGGAGTTCTGACTGGTGCTGTTGCCGGTCTTGCCACGATCACACCTGGGGCTGGATTTGTAAAGCCATGGGCTGCGATCATCATCGGTGTTCTGGCAGGTATCATCTGCTACGCCGCCGTGCAGTTACGCAAAAAGCTCGACTGGGATGACGCTCTTGATGTTTGGGGCGTTCATGGTGTTGGCGGTATCATCGGAACGATCCTGTTGGGCGTATTCGCTTCAAAAGACGTCAACGGGATCAGCGGTTTGATCGAAGGAGATGTACATCAGTTCGGAATACAGATTTTCGGAACACTGCTGGCTTCTGCTTACGCATTTGTGATCACGATGCTGATTCTGAAGGTAGTCAACAAATTCCTGCCGGTACGTGTTACACCGGAAGAAGAACGAATTGGACTGGATGCATCCTTGCATCACGAAGAAGCATATCATTTATAGCCTATCAATACATCTAACATAAAAAATACACTGCGCTGCATGGTTCAGATCTTTCTGCCATCGGCACAGTGTATTTTATTTTCGGTCTTATTCCAGCGGTTCATCCAGGACGATACCTTCCACATACAGTCGTGCGATCTGTTCCATGACGCCAAGCTGCCTTGCAGAACACACGCTCAAGGAGCCCATGATATTTTCCTGCAGGATCTTGATCTCCTTTTCTTCTGAGATCCCGTCTTCCGCACCTTCTAAAAGAAAGTCAGCACCAACTCCTAAGATCTGTTTCAGCCGGTACAGATTTTTCATGGAAACACCTTTTTCTCCATATTCGATATCGCCAATAAATTTCGCCGTAACACCCAGCTGTTCTGCCAGTTCCTCTCTGGAAAGCCCCAGGAGTTCACGCCGCTTTCGGATTCGTGCTCCAATAGCTGACTTGTTCAATTCTTTAAACTCTGCCATACATATTCCTCCTCATTCTCGCGGCTACTCCTTATAGTTTACACGTTTCCCCTTCAAAAGTCGTCTAACTATCAGCGTATTATACATACACTTTTAAGGGATTTTGCAAAAAAATAAAAAAACTTTCGTAAAAAATGCAACATTTTTCTACAAATACATTCTATTAAAGAAAGAACCTTTTTTCATTATGAGACAAAGAAAGGAGCAACCCATGTATCATTATGACGCTGTAAACCCCGATGCGAATCTTGATGCTCAGCATCGGATTGCTAAAAATCTGCGGTTTCTACGTATCGCTCACACTATGAGCCAGGAAGAAGTCTGCAAAAAGATCGACATTTCGCGTTCGCAGTATTCCTGTCTGGAAAGCGGGACAAAAGAAGCCACATTCCCGCAGCTTTATGCATTATCCCTGTTATATCACATCAGCTTCGAGTATATGATTTCATTTGATCTGTCTGTCGAAGCAACAGATCTTCTGCAAAAAAAGATCCATTCTATAGAAAGCCGTGAATTTCAGAAAAAATTTCTCGCCCTCTCTTCTAAAAACCAGCTCCGTATCACAGAGGAGCTCTTTCAGATCTCTACTGCCGCGAAAGGAGGGAATACAAATGAAAAATGACTTCCATACACTGATCACTAATATGAAAGCTCTGAGAATCTTTTCCGGCAGCAGTCAGGAACAGACATCTGCAAGCCTCCATCTGTCACGCAGCACATATGCCTCCTATGAATCAGGACTTCGCACGCCGGATCTTGATACCCTCCAAAAGCTTTCTGCTCTCTACCATGTTTCGTTGTCGGATCTGGTCTATGCATCTATGGAAGAGCTGATCATGCTGCAGATCCACTATCAGAAAAATGAAAGTCTTCTTCAGGATGTGCTGCCCCTCTACGAGTCACTTTCTCCGTTTGACAAAAGCCGGATCATGGAGCAGATCGATATTCTGAAAAGGGAGGAGCTTCTTGTTATTTCACTGTACCACAGCTGTGATCATAAGCTGTAGTGTGTACCAGCATACCTTCTATACAGAAAAAGCAGCACTTTTGTTTTATCCGAGTGCTGCTTTGCTTTTTTGTTATAATTATAATGCTGACGATTTTGCTGCCGTGTGTCCACGGTCTCCTACATATGGATGTGAAAAACGGTGCCCAGTTTTCTGTGGTGATAAGAACGATATGGGTATACCATCTTCCCGATCCCACGATTATAGATCTGATAGCCGACACGTCCGATCCAGTGTTCCTTACGCTTGGCTTTTTTCGTGATCTCTCTTTCAGTTCCAAACGCTTTGATATCTGCGCCAAATTTTACTGCTGCAATAAGATCGTTATTGCAGTGGATCTGTGCATTGATCTCCGTGCATGCCATTCCGATATATTCCGGGACATGTGCGTCCGACCCTGCAAATGACGGCATATCAAACCGATCTGCCAGATCTTTCGCCAGACGGTTGGAATTAACAAATTCGCAGGTATTGAAGGTCTCTATGAAATCAAAGTGCTTGATGTAGCTCATCTTCATTTTCTTGAATCCCATAGCACTGGATGTCGCCACTCCAAATGGATGAGCCGGTCCCAGGATCCCTCCCAGAGAATGTACCAGCTTGATCAGCGTGCTGCATTTCAGTCCGCGTATCCGCAGTACTCTGGGATAGATGCCATCCGGCAGGATCACCAGTATATGTCCTGCGTCTTTTGTATCATATTCTATACCGCGAATAACGGTAAAATTTCGGTATTTCGGATCGTTCTTTATGGCATCCCATGCCTTGCAGCCCTTATAGCTGTTATGATCCGAGATCATAAATCCATCGTACCCCAGTTCCATAAAACGATCTGCAAATTCTGCTACAGAAACCTTGGAATCAATGGATCCTTCCTTGGTATGACAATGTAAATCAAATTTCAAATCTATCGCCTCTATCATTGTATAGTATATAAAAGTTTCCTATTTCAAACTTTCACAATATAATAGTATTCCTTTTTTTTAAAAAAAACAATGTTGAAACTGTGAAAAAATCTTAAAATTATGTAAAAAAAATATCTATCCTGGATAAAATATGCCGCCAGAGCCCACCTCTATTAAGTTTTGTATGGATTCCGCAAAAAATAGTTCTTTCAATATGCAAAATTCTTAAAGATTACGCTTGCATCTGTCACGTTTTTTTGCTATATTATAGAGGTGCCTTGCGAAAGGTACCAATAGAAATTCGGAGGATTGACCGAGTGGCTAAGGAGCTCGCCTGGAAAGCGAGTAAGGTGTAACAGCCCCGTGGGTTCGAGTCCCATGTCCTCCGCCAGAATTCAGAGACCTGTTTCAGGTCTCTTTTTTATTGAAATTTTATGGGCAAAAAGTGGTTGTTCTTAATGATGAGGCATCCGGGAAATCATGAATTCCCAGATTACGAAAAAAACAGCCTTGATTTGGATTTTTTACTGCTTATGAGCTGTACCTTCGTTCATGAATTCCCATTTTTCAAAATAAAACAGCAGGCTGGGAACTGTTTCACGAGATATTTACAGCGCAGAGAAAAACAGTTCCCAGATAAACAGTTTTTATATCTTTTGAGGAATCATGACGAGTGCTGCCCATGGATCTTGAAGCATTTCCAGCATTGAGCTTCCCATATGGCTTCGAAAAAATCAAATCCGGGAATTCATGACGCGAACAAACATCTGAATCGAGAGATTGATTCCCAATTAGATCAGATAATTTTCGATCTGGGAATTCATAAGGAAAGTCACAACCGCACTTGACAAAAACAGAGTCCTGTTCCCTAACAGAAAAACAAATGATGATCACCATAATCATGAACTGTCTGTCATGATCCCGGGATCATCATCTGCCTTATCTTATTTCAGTATATTGAACCAAATTGTTTTTATCACTACGAAGTGATCTGTTATGCAGCTCCGTTTTCATATGTGTTTTTAAACTCTTTCGCCAGGTCGCACGCCACTTTGATGCCGTGTTTTTCCAGGGTGCCCTGCAAAGCTGCCAGTGTAGCTGCTACATCTTCTGCATTGGCGTTTTCACCCATGTGACCGATGCGGATCACTTTGCCTGCCAGCACGTCGAAGCAACCGGAAATCATGATATTATAGTCCTGCATCATACCTTCCAGGATCTCCTTGTCAGTGATACCTTCCGGAACTTCCAGAACAGTTACTGTATTGGAATATCCTGATTCCAGGTATAGCGACAGACCACCCTTGACCAGTGCATAACGTGTTGCCGCTGCGATCTTCGCATGACGATCGTAAACACTGTCATCCGCCATGAAATTATCCAGAGCCTGACGCAAACCAGTGATGTCACTGATCGGCATGGTATATGGGAACCACTTGTTTTCGTAGTAATCCTTGAATGTCATGATATTGGCATAAAAAGATGCGATCGGCGTTTTACGATGCTCCATAAAGTCGAATGCTCTCTGGCTGACCCAGACCATTGTCAGCCCCGGAGGTGCCGAAAGAGCTTTCTGAGAACCTCCGCAGAGAATGTCAATCTTGCTCTTTGCACAATCCAGAGGCTGCCCGAACATGCCCGCTACGGAATCCACCACGCTTAAGATACCAAACTTATCCAGTATATTAGTAAGCGCTGGAATGTCGTTGATGACGCCGCTTGGGGTGTCGCAGTGAACTAATGTCGCATAACGGAAGTCACTGTCTTTTTCCAGATATGCTTCCAGACCAGCAGGATCTACCGGATTCTTGTAATCCGTCGTATAAAGCACCGGTTCACCACCGTAGATCTTGACGAAATCTGCAAAGCCCTTGCCAAAAATTCCATTGTCGATCACCAGAACTCTATCACCAGGTTCTGTCAAAGAAGCACATGCTGCTTCCAGTCCCAGAATGCCTTCGCCTCCCATGATGATCGCTCGGCTTTCCGTGTGCAGCGCCTCAGAAAACAAGTCGCAAGTTTCCTTATAGAACTCATAAAATTCCACATCCTGATCCGGATTAGTGCACGGGATACTCCGCGCCGCCAGTACGTTTTCTCTTACCTGTACCGGCCCTGCTGTCATGATTTTGTACATATCTGCCCTCTCCTCTTATTTTACGATTTTGCGAAGCTGCTGGATGAAAAGCAATACGATAATGCCAGCAAATCCTACCTGGACCACGTTGCCCGGTATAGATCCCAGCGGAGCGATCCAGTTGCCGTAGAGAATCACTTCTGCAAAGTAGTAGCCTACCACCTTGATGATCAGAGCCAGAATGATGGAGATAACGTTCGTCACCATCATATGTTTAAACGGCTTCTTTTCTGCCAGAAGACCTACCACGTAGCCCATGCAGCCCACGATAATAAACGTGAACGGCGCCCATGCGGTCCATCCGCTCATGAGGTCGAACAGCCCCATGCCGAAAGCTCCCGCGATAGCTCCTGTCTTTCTGCCGAACAGCATTGCCGCCACGAAAAGAGGCACATTGCCCAGATGGATCAGTCCGCCGCTGCCCATGAAAGGAAGTCTGATATTGATCAGCCAGGTAGCAACCAGCGTCAGTGCGATAAAAAGTGCATTGATGACAAGATAATAAGTCCTGCTCTTTTCGATGGTATTCGTATTTGTAGTCATTGTTTTTCTCCTGTTTTTTTATTAAGCCAGCTTCAATATTAGACTACACCATAATTATACTTTTTAAAAGATATACTTTTTTCTTTTTTATAGAGGTCAGTTGAGGCACAAAACACATTTTCTTTTGAACTGTACTTTAAGAATGGAGTATTCTAAGGAATCCGTTGTATGGGGTGATATATGAGTTTAAGAACAAACAGATTTCATGGTAGAACTTTCTGCAGTAATTCGGCATAAAAAAACACCCTGTCAGGTTCTGCAGGGGGATCAAAATCAAATCTGTAGATCTGTAGGTGTTTTACCGTTCGGATTTTAAAATTTTCTCGGTTTCTTCTGCCAAAGTTGTCTGGAAGTCCAGAAGTTCGTGACTGTATTCCCGATCCATATAGCAGGACGAGATCATAAAATCTGCTGTTGCCCGGTTGGTCGCTACCGGAATATCGTAAACAACTGCGATTCGCAGCAGCGCACGGATGTCCGGATCATGAGGCTGTGCTTCCAGCGGGTCCCAGAAAAAAATCATCATATCGATCTCACCTTCTGCGATCCTTGCGCCGATCTGCTGATCACCGCCAAGCGGTCCACTCTTGTACGGCTTTACCGGAAGGCCTGTTGCCTCTGCGATCATCTTCGATGTTGTTCCAGTTCCGCATAAGAAATGTTTCTTGAGTTCTTCCTGATTTCTCACACACCACTCTACCAGATCTTCCTTCTGATGGTCATGAGCAATCAATGCGATCGTCTTCTGCTTATTCATTACTACCTGTGTCATATCTGCTCCTCCTTTCTCTGTAAATTTTTCTTTTGATTTGGTCATTTTCCTTTTGACAACTTTATTATATCGAATATTCGGTGCAAGTCCAGAAAATCGAGACTCTTTTTACATATATTTAACAAAGAAGCGTGCAGACTTTACCTTTCCGCACGCCCTTTCAAAATCCGTTTCAGTGTTATTTTACACTTTCTTCTACCGCTTCCGGCATTTGACTGATCTCGATCACACCTTTATGACGGATTTCTTTTTTGTCCAGATCCTTCAGAGCCTTCGGCACTCTTACACCAGTCTCTTTCTCCAGTGCCCGTACATATGCGAAGCCATCGCTTTCTTCACCCAGTCCGATAGAATGTGCTACGCTGTCTGCAAATTTATAAGCACTGGCCGTAGATGCTATGATCGCAGGCGTTTCATCGCCTGTTTCCTCTACATAATCCTCGTATACTTTATATGCTACTGCTGTGTGGGTATCGATGAGATATCCGTTTTCGCGATACATTTTTCCAATGGTTTCATTGGTATCTTCCACCGTCGCAAAACCGCCATAGAAATCCTTCAGGCCTTCGCGGATCTTGTCACCGACTTCATACTTTTTCTCCTGTTCCAGAGCAGTCATCAGGCGACTGATCTCCTCACCATCATTGCCGGACAGATGGTACAGCAGACGTTCCAGATTACTGGAGATCAGAATATCCATAGATGGCGAATTAGTCAGATAGAATTCTCTATTGATATCGTAAACACCCGTATTGAAGAAGTCCGTCAAGACCTTGTTCTTATTGGATGCACAGATGAATTTCTTCACCGGAATTCCCATCTTGCCGGCGTAATAAGCCGCCAGGATATTTCCAAAGTTTCCGGTCGGCACCACGATATTAACAGGATCGCCGGCCTTGATCTGACCACGTTCTACCAGCTTTGCATAGCCGTATACGTAGTATGCCACCTGAGGCACCAGACGACCGATGTTGATGGAATTTGCAGAAGAAAGCTTGCATCCCATGGCAGATAATTTTTCTGCAAAGTCTCTGTCGTTAAAAATCTTTTTTACGCCGGTCTGCGCATCGTCGAAGTTTCCTTCGATCGCAAACACATGAGTATTGTCACCTTCCTGCGTTACCATCTGGCGTTCCTGTACCTGACTGACGCCCTGGTTCGGGAAGAATACGATTATTTCTGTTCCCGGCACATCTGCAAAGCCTTCCAGGGCAGCTTTTCCGGTATCTCCGGAAGTTGCCGTAAGGATACAGATCTTTTTATCTTCTTTTTCCTTCTTCATAGCAGTTGTGAGCAGATATGGCAGAATGGAAAGTGCCATATCCTTGAATGCAGCAGTCTTGCCATGATAGAGTTCCAGGAAATCCGCTCCGCCTGCATGGGTCACAGGAACGATTTCTGCCTCCTCAAACTTGGAGTCATATGCTCCATCCACGCAGCGCTTCATTTCTTCCTTCGTATAATCTGTAAAAAATGCGCCGATGATCTCAAATGCCACTTCCTTATATGGTCTGCCGACCAGTTCTTCTATTTTCTTTGGAAGCGCCGGGATCTGATCCGGCACATAAAGTCCCTTATCTTCAGCAATTCCCTGAATAACAGCCTGCGCTGCCGTCTTGATATTTTTACTGCCTCTCGTGCTCTGATACTGTATCATTTACTTCATACTCCCTTCCACTATATCTACGATCACATCCACATCCGCCAGGGCGCCTTTCCCCAGTGTGCCACATGCCAGCATGGATTCCTTTGGTTCTATAAACTGGTAGCCAAGACTCTTCAGCTTCTCGATGTTCTCCTGTACGATCGGATTTTCATACATGTTGGTATTCATAGCCGGTGCGATATAGATCGGCGCCTGGTTTGCAGCCGCCATGACCACCGTTGAGAGAAAATCATCTGCGATCCCATGAGCGATCTTGCCGATGATATTGGCTGTTGCCGGTGCGATCAGCACCAGATCAGCCTTTTCTGCCAGAGAAATGTGTTTCACTTCTTGCGGAGTGATCTCCTCGAACATATCCATATATACTTTATTCTTGCTGAGAGTCTGCAGCGTCAGCGGTGTAATGATCTTACTGCCGCTCTCCGTCAGGATCACATCGATATTATGCCCCAGTTTTTTTAAACGACTGATGATATCTGCCGCCTTATAGGCAGCGATGCTTCCTGTTACGCCCAGTACAATATTCATCTACTTGCTCCTTTCCCGGCAGGCAGTCATAACACGCTGCGCGATCCGGTCTGCAATTTCTTCATTCGTTTCCATTGTATCACAAGATCCGTCTTTATGGATCAAATATCCTTTATGAAAATCTGCGCCGATCTCCTGCAGGTCGTTGGCCAGGACGAAATCACAATCGTTTTTTTCCATCAGCCGTGTGCCTACTGCGATCAGTTCTTCGTGCGGAACGCCACTGAGCAGTTTGAATCCTACCAGCAGAGAATCCGGGCTCCATTTTTTGATGTTCCCGATCACCTTGGGGGATCTCTTCATATGAATGATCAGATCTTCGATATCAGAGCTGATCTTATTGCCTGAAGGATCTGCCCCACCATCTTCCGGGTCTTCTCCGCGGAGCTTTTCCAGCGTCGTCACTTCTTTTACTGTGTAATCGCTGACAGCCATAGCATGTACGACTGCATCGATCTTCTCCTCCGCCAGGATCCTGCCAAGTTCTCTCTGCAGATCCGCAACTCCTCCGATCTCTACCGGGATCACCTTCTCGTGCTCCGGATGTCGAGCCCGCGTTCCATGGAGGTAGTATACTGCTTCCAGCTCATCTGCGTACTGCTGTAAAAAAGCCGTTCCAACAGCATAGCCCAGTCGTCCCGTTGAAGAATTGGTAATAGTTCTCACATCATCGATCTTTTCACTGGTGCCACCTGCAGTAATTACTATTTTCATCGTTTTTCATTCCTTTTCACTGCTTTCGCAATATAATTTCATGGATTGAATTATAGCCTTTTCCCTTGATTCTGTCAACTTTTCATGCACTTTTTTATCGTATATGATATACTTGAGACAAGGAGGTCACATCTATGAAAAAATTTCGAGTTTTCATGCTCGCAGCGCTGAGCATTTTACTGCTATCATCCATTGTCGCCTGTGGCACGACAAAAGTATCAGGCGAAGAAAAGACTTACTCTAATGCTGCAAAGACTTTTTCCGTCCAGCTTCCAGCAGAAGACAAGGGATCCTGGAAAGTGAACAAGGACGCAACAGATGATGTCCTGGATCTCTCCGATGAAAAAGATACGATCAATATTCAGGTCCAGTGCCTGCCAAAAAACGAAGCTCAATACATCGCAACCGATCTGGATTCCTATGAGCAGTACGCTATGATCAACACCTTGGAGGATCTTCTTTCCAGCATGAAACTCAAGGACACCAAGATCGATACTCCTGATTTCATTACAAAAACTGATGCCCAGAGCATCACCCTTGAAGACGGGGATAATACGGTGAAAGGGATCGTTGTTTTTATGGAGAGTGATTCCTCCTATTATACCTATCTGATCATGGCAGTAGATAAAACTTATGATGCAAATGAGGACGTACTGCTAAGCAGCATCATGAGTCTGAAAGAACTATAATGCCCTGCAGTACTTCTGCAGCATCTTGAAAAGTACAAAATCTCCAGAAATCGATACATTATCTGGAGATTTTTATTTGTATTTTGTGTCATCTTATGATAACTGTTTCACGTAGCAAAACAATATATGCTCTCTTGGTCAAGTGGTCAAGACGTCGCCCTCTCACGGCGGAATCAGGGGTTCGACTCCCCTAGGGAGTACCAAAAAAATAATCCTGAAAGCGTTAGCTTTCAGGATTATTTTTTATTATAGCTAATTGGGTTTGGGGCGAAAGAAAAACGAATCGCTTACTGCCTGCTTTCTCCCCTTATTTTTTATTCTGCTTTTCTTCCCTTCCTGTCGATCCAGTGCTTAAACAGGTTGATGCCCAGTACGGCTGCGCAGCCTGCAATAAACCATATGACATGGAACGTTTCCACGCTCATGGCAGGCTTTGGATCTTCCAGTGTCATCGGTCCCATGACGATAGCATAAAGAGAAGCCACCATCATCCCCAGGATCGCATACATCGCTGCACTGCGATGCTGTTCCAGCATTTTCTTGATGCCTCCCAGCGAAAGGAACACTCCCACTATAACACCAGCCAGAAGAAGCAGGATCAGCCATACGTTGTGAAAATCTCCACTCATCATCTGTTTGATGGTTGCCAGTGCCGGAACGTATAATCCGAAGCTCATCAGCAGCGTCGATCCCGAAATCCCCGGAAGCACCATGGCAGAAATGGCCAGCGCACCGGCTATGATCGTATAAATCGCTGTGAATGGGGAAAGCCCCAGATCCGACACCATAGAAGAAAAGTTCATACGCGTCAGCAGCACCAGGACCGCCGCACCTATAACAGCAAAAACAAGACAGGAATACTTGCCTTTGATCGCATCTTTTTCCTCGGAGATCACCAGTGGGATAGCCGCAATAACAAATCCTAGAAACAGTGAACTGATCTCATAAATTCCCGTTGTAAACAGATCTGCCAGCAGGGAAACCGCCATCAAGAATCCAACGATCCATCCTGCGCCTATTTTCAACAGAAACATGATCGCAGTTTTTTTCTCCGCCAGATTACCATGAAACAAGGTATGCAGCGATCCAATAAAATTATCATAAAATCCAAGAATGAATGCGATCGTGCCACCGGATACCCCAGGCACACTGTCGGCAAGCGCCATACAAAATCCACCAAATATCGTATAAATCATCGTTGTTTCCTTTCCCTTACGAACTTCATACTTTTTATAACACTATTTTCCCAGCTTTCTTCGAACTAAAGATTTTCCTTCCTTCAGCACGCGTTTTCCTCCAGTCATCATGACTTTTCCGTAAATAGCAAACAAAAGCAGCGGGCAAACAGCCTGCATCACGATCCAGCCCGGAAGATCCAGCACGATAAACGCACACTGTATCAGCAGGATCACCGTTCCCAGAATCAGCTTCACCGTGTGAAGCTGCATCGGGATCAGCTTGTTCGTACTGATAGCACGCACGGTGAACAGCACCATATAACTGATCATGGTAGCGATCGCCGCACCATGTACCCCCAGAGGCGACGGTATCAAAATCAGATTCAGTACAATGTTTGTGGATGCTCCCAGAAGCGATGTCCAGAAATACAGATTACTCCGCTTTTTCACCATGTAAATAGTCCCCAGGAATGTCACAAACGAAGAGTATACCGCTGATACACAAAGTATTGGTACGTACTGCCATACGGAATAGTACGCCTTTGCAGCCAGCACCATGATCTCAGGCTTTGCGAAAGCGATCAGGAAGCTGCCGAACAAAAACAACGCCGCCTGCAGGAGTTCCCAGATCCTTGAGAAAAAGTAATCTCTTTCTTCCGTCTTGCCCTGTGATTCTGTAACAGCTGAGAACTGCCAGGCTTCCATAAAAATACCTGCCAGAAGTGCCATGACGGTAGGGATCTTACAGGCGATAGTGTACATGCCGTTGGCCTCGCTGTCGATAAATGCCCGGATCATATACCGGTCCGAAACGCTGGTTACCCACCAGAAGATCGTTGTCGGGATCATCGGAATACTGTATTTCAGCATGCTTTTTAAAATGGACAGATCCGGCTTCCAGGTCACATATTCCCACAACCGTTCCTTGAATACCAGGAAAGTAGTGCAAAGAAGGTCTGCGATGGAAATCGCAATAACGTATCCGATGATGCCCATATGAAATCCTGCCAGGAACAGAATATTCAGCGTTACTACAAATGCCGTATTCAAAATACCCTGGATCGCATAGATCTGCATCCTGCCTCTGCCTCGCGTAAACTGTGCGCACAGAGAATGGATGCAGGAGCATATAGCATACACCAGAACCAGCACGACTTCATAGTTCAGTTTCCCCATAGGATAAAGAACCAGTGAAAGCAAAGCGAAAAAACATCCTCCTGCAAAAAGCACAAGAATCCCTGAGCTAAAAACATTTTTGCGCAGGGATGGGCTGTCCATAGCAAAGCGAAATACGCCGTCTGTGATCCCGAACGAAACGACCGGGATCAACAGATTCGCCGTCTGAGTAATAAGGTCTGCAGTCCCGTAATCAGACGGCGAAAGATACGCCGTATAAAATCGCACCATGAAAAACAGAAGGAATTTTGAAGCAAACGTACCGATACTGATCAGCGCTGTGTTTGCTGCAAGAGTTCTGTATTTGTCCATTTATTAAGCCTTTCTTTTTTTGTAAATTTTTCTCCTTCTTCTTTAAAGCTGCAGGCTAATTCACATCTGTTCTGCTTAATATAGCAGCCGGTGTCTTACGGATCGTCCGGAAAACCGGAAGCAACCCAAATACTAGGTTGAATCCATAGATCAGTACCAGGCTGAGCACCAGCACCGTCGGATTGATCAGGAACATTTTGCTGAAATAAGAAATCGCCGAAATCCTGTGGAGAATATATGCCATCAATGCGAATCCCGGAAGACTTGCCATCGTTGTAATAGCAAGGATCTCTCCTATAAACATCTTATAGATGTCATTTTTCTTGACACCGATCGCCCTGTATACACCTACTTCCTTGACACGAGACAGGAAGGAAGCTCGTATGATCAGGAAAATCTCAATAAAGGAGATCGCCAGGATCACACCTGCCAGAATGAGTGTCGAAAAAATAGAAGACCATTTTTCTTTCTTATATTCCTTCTCACTCTGCCCGTAGGTATCCTTTACATTGATCTTCTCCGCATTGAGCTGCTGCAGTGCAGCCTCCTTATCCTTCGGGCATACTGTGATATTTGCCTTTTCCCGTATCACATTATACTTCACTGTGTTGCTGTTTACCAGCATAAAATCACTCTCTGACGCATCTTTATAATATCCGACCACTTTCAGCTTCTTTCCATTGACCTTCTGATCGATGGTTTTGCCGATAGCCATATCGTCCTTGTTTTTCTCATTGACCATGACCTCGTAATCACCTGTCGGCCAGCTCCCCTTCGCAACACTGACAGAAGAGGCTTTCAAATTATAGTCCAGGATCGTTCTGCTTCCGGATGATTCTCCGGAGCCTTCCGATGAATCGCCGATCGCCATCCCGCTGTCCTGTATGTCATCTGCTGACTGCGCATTGGAGATCAGATTGATGAACAGACTCTGATCCGTATAAATGCACGGGCTTCCCAGGTTTGAAATGCCAACGATCTTCATCTCCGGCATCTGCGGCACCGTTACTTTCTGATCCAGAAAAGACTCTACCGTGCCAAAACCGGCGGTTTTACTTTCCTGATCACTGATCACGGATTTCAGCACCATACGATCCACCACTATTTCACCGGCATTTTCCGGCATCCGCCCATATTCCAGGTCACTGACGCTCAGTTTCTTATAATCTGACAGCGATCCGGTCAGCGAGGCACTGGCAGAACTGGTCTGCAAATAGCCCCCATACGGCATGCTCATTCTGATGGAGGAATCTCCCGGCATAATATATTCATAGTTTTCATCCGCTTCATATTTTAAATACGTATCTACATCGATTTTCTTGCCGATGATCGTCAGATAGGATTTGTCCTGCTGCACGAATTCATCATCCGTTATATTCAAAACTCCGAAAATGTTGCTGATGGAGTATGTGATAAAGATCGCTGATATCAGAAACCCCAGCAGAAGTATCTTTTTCAGGATGTTGTAGTTGAATACTGTCTTAAAGCCTCTTTTGATCGTCGTCCATGGATTCAGTATCGAATGATACTTCCGCACCCCTAAAGTCGCCAGTTTCTGCGGATCAAAGCTGTTTTCCGCCGAATCCTCCCGGCTCAGCTTCCGATAATGATCATCAACAAACTCTATGCTTGAATCTTCGTTTACGATTTCGATCCTATCACCCGGTTTGTTGGTTCTAATATAAATATTGCCATTTCGGATCACGATGTCAAGATCCAGATCCCCTCCGCTTTCGTTATAAAAATCCACATTATAGTGATCCGTCTTGAGCCGCTTGTGATCCCGAATATCCTTAAGATAGATCTTGTTTTCTATACGATAATCCAGATTGTCCGCATGTTCGTTGATCTCATCAGAGATCACCTTGCCGTCCCTGATCCGGATGATGCGGGACGCATAGAAATCCGCCAGCTGTTCCTCATGAGTCACCAGTATCACCAGTTTTTCCTCAGAAATCGACTTGATGATATTCATTACTTCCAGCGTATTCTTGCTGTCCAGGTTCCCCGTCGGCTCATCCGCGATCACAATGGCTGGATTCTTGACGATCGCACGGGCAATGCCGACTCTCTGCCTTTCTCCTCCGGAGAGCATATCGGCATACCGGTTGCGATACCGGTACATACCCACTTTGTCCAGAACGTAATTAACTTTCTCCTCGATCTCTTTCTTGTCTTTGACACCGACCATCTTCAATGCAATGGCAACGTTATCAAAGACCGTCATATTGTCCACAAGATTATAATTCTGGAAAATATATCCTACATTGAGATTTCGGATCTGATCTATCTTCCCGGCACGCCTGCCGTTCAGCTTTTCCCCATTGATGTAAATGTTTCCGCTGCCGATCTTATCCAGTCCGCCGATCACATTTAACAGCGTGGTTTTCCCGCATCCGCTGGGACCAAGAAGCGCCACCAGTCCTTTGTTCTCCATCTGCAGAGTCGTATCATTGATGACATGGATCTCATTCTTTTTCCGGCGGTTAAAGTATTTATTGACATGCTCTAATCTTACCATGATTATTCCTCCTCCCGGAACGACCCCATCGCCGTTTTCTTAAACAGGCTCCTTGCAAACTTCCCTGATATGAGATATCCCATTACGATGAGGATCGCATACAGGATCACATAATCCGTCACCTGGAGATATTCCACCAGCGTCCTGACATATTCCACATGGATCACTCCCATGTTCACAAGAACCACTACTGCCAGGAAAATCATATATGCGATATTGATCACCGTAAACATTTCCACGTCCAGTATCCTTCTGATATTCTTCCGTGCCAGCCCCAGCATCCGCAGAATACTGAAATAGCTGACGCGAGAGCGCAGAATAAGGCGAATAACGAAATAAGCAATGAAGAACAGTGCAATAATGATAAGGACAGCAATAGGCACCTGGATGATAGAAACTATATCATCCACATAATTAACCATGGCGTCTTTCAGCGAGAGAGTCGTAAAGCCCATGGTTTGCAGTGCATCCTTCGTCCCCTCAAGTTCCTTAAGGTCCTTTACATAAACCGTCGCCTGATAATTACCTTTGCCAAACAGGGTGCTGTAGTCCGCCGGGTTTATATAAATCGATCCGTTGTTCGATTCATAATCCTTCACGCCCGTCAGTTTTTCGAAGTTTTTTTTCGTATACACATCTGCGATTTTCAGGGAAACCGACTCCGTATAGTAAATATTTTTCACGGAGACAGATATGGTCTGATCTTTAGCCTTGCCCTTTTCGTAGAAATTGTTCAGTTCTTCTGAACCAACTGCTGTTCCCTGAACCACCTTGTCGCTCGGCACGATCCGGTACATAGCACTGCCCTCGGCCGCCTCCTGCGCCTTGCCGTTGATGGTGGTCGTCACCTTACTGTTAGTACTGTACGTATCTTCAAGCATTTCCTGTAAAAGCGCACTGTTCAGAAACAGGTCGCCACCATACGTGTAGGAATTCTGATTGTACGTCTTGTACGCTACCCCTACGACCTTTACCGTCAGCTCCTTGGACTCGCCTACATACACCTTGTAATCCTTGTCCAGAATATCCTGTATCATATCATCTGAGAAATAATAATCCTCTTTATCACCGGTCAGGATCACTTCATTATCCGCTTCCGGCATCCTTCCTGCCACCAGTTTCCCTGTAAACTCATTGATCGGCCTTGGAAACGCTTCATAGGAAAGATCGCCTTCCTCCAGATTCACCAGAGAATCCAGCAGCACGTCACAGGCTGCCACACTCTTGACATTATCTATCTGCCGGATCGCCTTCATGTCATCTTCCGTAAACTGAGACCCATCACTTTTTTTCAGTACGATACGATCCGGACTGAAATTTTGGAAATAGGAATTATAGCCCAGATTGGAATTTTCTTCTTTACTGTGCTGAAATGATGTGTATTCCGAGGTGACTGCCACTACGACAAATAAAAACACGATCAGCAGTAAAATGAATTTCGGAATGATGTTGAACGTATTGCGAAGACCCAGCCGTATTTTACTGGGCACAGAGATTTTACCTGTTGCTTTTCTTTCAGCTCCTGCAAAGGTAAGGCTGCGGTTTTCCTCGGCGATACGAACCGGCGAACCGATCCGTTCATCCTCCACCACCTTACCATCATGCATCTTGATCTTACGGGTCGCATATGCTTCAAACTGCTCAAAATTGTGAGTGACTACAATGACCAGCTTGTCTCTGGAAATGGCACTTAAAAGTTCCACGATCCCTGCTGCAGACTCACTGTCCAGGTTCCCCGTCGGCTCATCCGCAACGATAATATCCGTATCCTTAGCCAGTGCTCTGGCGATAGATACCCTCTGTTTTTGCCCTCCGGACAATTTAGACACCTTGGTCTTAGCATAAGCAGCAAGCCCTACTCTCTGCAAAATTTCAGCAATGCGTCTCTTCCTGTCCGCTTTGCTGTATCCATTGATGCGCAGTATCAGTTCTACATTCTGATACACCGTATAACTGTTTACCAGATTAAAATGCTGAAAAATATTCCCGATATACTGCTTTCGATATTCTTCAAAATCCGAAGCCAGGTAATGGCTGGTCTCCTTGCCGTCGATGTACATTTCTCCTTCTTCATAGGAATCCAGCCCGGAAATGACATTGAGCAGCGTGGTCTTGCCGCTGCCGGACTCTCCGGTGATCACGACGAACTCTCCTTTGTCCAGGGTCAGATTGACCTTGGATATACCGCTGGCGATCATACCTTTGCTGTAATAAAATTTTGAAACATTTTTTAACTGTATCACTGCGCGCCTCCTTAAGGTTTGCTATAGAGTCATATGCTCCATTTTTCTCCGGCCGGCACGGATATCTTCTGCGATTTCCCGTACCACTTCATGCTCGGAGAAATGATGTTTTACTCCTTCAATCTCCACATACGTTTCATGCCCCTTGCCCAGCAGGATGATCATATCACCCGGCAGAGCATGGGTAATGGCATAGGCGATGGCTTCTCTGCGGTCGTTGATCTCAATGTACGCAGCATCATGCTTCGCCAGTCCCACTTTAATATCGTTGTTTATGTCTTCTACTTTTTCAAATCGAGGATTATCACTGGTCAGAATACAAAGATCCGCCAGTTCGCCTGCCGCTTCTCCGATGTCATAGCGACGCACTTTGCTCCTGTTTCCTCCACATCCGAATACAGCTACGATCCGCCCCGGATCGTATTCCCGCAGCGTCTTCAGAACACTTCTTGTGCTGACATCATTATGAGCATAATCAATGATCACATTGAACTTCTTCGAGATGGGGATCATTTCCACTCTGCCTTTGACCTGAACATCCTCCAGGCCCGCCAGAACGGCATCGTCCGGAATTCCCAGCTCATGGCACACCACCATGGTCGCCAGAGCGTTGTAAACAGAAAAACGTCCCGGTATGTGGATCTTCGCATCACAGTTCATCATACCGCTTGCTTTAAAATGCATGCCCAGCCTGCCGTCTTCATTTAGAAAACGAATATCGGATGCCATAAGATCCGCTTTTTTTTCTGCCGAAAAAGTCTTGACTTCACAGGTGCTTCCCTCTAGGATCTGCTGTGCATACGGATCATCTGCATTGATGATGCCGATCCTGCACTGACGAAACAGCCGGCGTTTGCACGCTAGATAATCCGCGAAATCCGGGTGCTCCGTCGGACCGATATGATCTTCCGACAGATTGGTGAAAATACCGTAATCGAACTCGATTCCGGCAGTACGGTCAAACTTCAGACCCTGAGAAGAGACCTCCATGACCATGTATTGGCATCCGGCATCCACCATAGCTGCCATAGCCTTGTGGATCTCATAGGATTCCGGCGTCGTATTCCTGGCAGGGATAGAAGTCTCTCCGATGACCGTTGCGATAGTTCCTATCAACCCGGCCTTTCGCCCGGCCTGCCGTAGAACATCCTGTATGATATATGTCGTTGTGGTTTTCCCTTTTGTTCCCGTCAGACCAATGGTCGTCAGCTTCTTTGCAGGATAATCGAAGTATGCTGCCGACAGATATGCCAGCGCATGACGCGCCGACTCCACTAAGATCACCGCGACCTCCGGCGGGACGCCTTTGCAGGCCTCTTCCCGTTCCGCCACGATCACCCCGGCACCCTTCTCCACCGCATCGGGGATGTACTTGTGTCCGTCGGTAACAGCACCCACCATGCATACGAACATAGTTCCTTCTGTCACTTTTCTGGAGTCATAGATCACATCTGTAACTTCTGTATCCATGCTGCCCTGCAGCAGCCTGTACTCGATCTTCTCACATAAATCCGAAGTCTTCATAATTCTCCTCTTTTTCAATTCCTGTTCATCATATCCTACGAAAAGATAAAAGGCAACGCACTTAAATAAATCTTAAACGATTCCGCTGTCTGTATTAAAAGACCTTTTCGCGCGTCGTCTGCTCATCTTCTTCCGCTTTTTTTAATATTTTTCCATTGGGATCTTCTCCGTCGGCGCCGGGAATGAAACAGAAAGTTCCTCCAAGTCTTCTTCCGTCAGATGAATATCCGCCGCCTGTGCATTTTCTTCTACGTGATCAAAGCTCACAGCCTTCGGGATCGCCACCATATCATCGTAACGCAGCACGAAAGCCAGCAGCAGCTGCACGATAGAGATCCCGTGTCTGTCTGCAACCGCCTTTACATGAGGATCGCTCATCAGTACAGATTTTGATACCCCATCCTGGGTCGTCAATGCACCTGCCTGTCCCACCGGACTGTAAGCCATAAACGGCACTCCTTTTTCCCTCTGCCAGTCAAGCAGATCGTATTCGATGCCGCGTGTCCCCAGATTATATAACACCTGGTTGACAGTGCACTTGTTTCCATCCGGCACCTTCCACAGGTCCTCCATATCATCCACGTCAAAGTTGGACACGCCCCATCTTCTGATCCATCCGCGATCCTTCAGGTCTTCCATACAGTAGGCCACTTCTGCCAGATCTGCATCTTCTCTCCAGTGAAGCAGATACAGATCGATGTAATCCGTTCCCAGAAGTTTCAAGGATCGCTCTACACTGCTGTAGATGTGTTTACGATCTGCGTTTTTCGGATAGACCTTGTCACAGATGTAAAGGCTTTCTCTTGCAAAGGGCTTTGCAGCATTCCCGGCAATATTCTCCGCCTTGCCATCTGCATACATTTCTGCCGTGTCGATCAGAGTCATGCCCAGCTCTATGCCGTGGCGCAGTCCTGCGATCTCCCGTTCATATTTATCATCATCTTCTCCCATTTGCCAGGTTCCCTGCCCAAGCTGCGGCATACTGGAACCGTCCGGCAGATAAACTTGCTTCATCCGTATCCTCCATTGCAATTCACTTATGTCCAAGTATATAATATAATCAACTTGTTTATTTTACCACATTACCGTGAACGATTGTTGTTGATCCGAAAAAAGGAGTCGAAAATGCTGCCGGAAAAAATTTATTACCCACATGATTTTCCTCTTACCATCACGATTGCCGAATTGAACGAAGTGCCTCTCCACTACCATCTGGACGTGGAACTTGTCGTCGTTTTACAGGGAAGTATCACTCTGAAAAGCGGCAGCTGCACCTACACTCTGCCAAAGGGGAGCATCTTCGCCAATAACGGACGTGAAGTCCACGGATTCTGGAAAACCGACGATTCCCAGAGCACCATTGCCGTGATTCAGTTCAATACAGCTTATTTTGCCCAGTATTTCCCTCGGCTATCAAAAAGTACCTACCGTACATTCGCTCTGCGGGAAACCGATACACGTTTCGACAGGCTGCGGGAAAAAGTCCTTACGCTCCTTTCGCTCTACATGACTAGAGGGATCGACTACAAGCAGCATTGTATCGAAGAATCCATCCACCTGATCGATTTTCTCAATGAGAATTTCAACCTGTTTTCTTTTGACGAAGGTCTGGTGGTGAGTCCTGCCTACGACAATCTGGTCATGATCGAGCGGATGAGTCGGATCATCCCCTACATTTATGAGCATCACGAGGAAAAGATCACTCTGGAGGATCTCGCTGAGATCGAGCATCTAAGCACTTACTACATTTCCCATATGATGAAAGACTGCCTTGGCCTGAATTTCCGCGAATTTTTAAGTTTTTCCAGAGTAGAGTTCTCCGAGATGATGCTCCTTCAAACGGACGAAAAAATCCATACTATCGCACGCCGCATCGGGTTTTCGACAACAGCTTATTATGAAAAGTTTTTTCTGCGCTGGTTCGGCAGACTGCCGGCGGAGCACCGTGAGCACTACGCTTCTTTCTGCAAAAGTCCGACGCGGCCGGAAAAGCTTGGCACTGTAAATAACAATGCCGTTCTCTCCATGGTGCAGCAGCAGCTTTCTGTGGTGCAAAGCCGCCACACGGAGAATCCTGTCCGCCAGCAAAAGCTGTACGTGCGGATCTCTGCAACCGAACGAACACGTGCTGATTTGAAGCGGGAGCTGATAGTGGATATCACGCAGACAGATCTGCAGAAATTCAACTGCGATCTGCTGAGCAGCGATCTTCCTAACATTCTTGAGCAGCTGGGATGTAATCAGGTTATTCTGACGTCCTCACAGACGGAATCCCACCTGTCTGCAGATCAGATCCTGGCGTTTCGCAAGCAGCTGACTGCCAAGGGGATCACACTGGTGGAACGGGAAAAATCGCCGCTCCAGTCTGTACCGGTATACGGACTGGACTCTATCGCCAATATGGTGTACGTATTTCAGTCAGAATTTCTTTCTTCCCGTCCGCGCCATGTCAAACTGATGGATGGAGGTGACAGCGCCGTGCTCCTGAAAGGCGACAGCGGACTTCTGACGGCATCAGGACTGTTCAAACCTGCCTATTACGCTCACCTGATCCTCTCTAAATTCCAGGGAGAGCTTATAGCTTACGACCCTCACTATGTGGCAATACGAACCACCGGTGATCGTCCCTGCTATCTGATCGCTGTCCTCAACTACAACGACAGTACTTCCCGGATCTGCACCGGGGCTGCTGCTCTGGGAGAAGTGCAGGAAGCAATTGAACGCTACCGGGATGAACTGGAGCTGAACATCAGCCTGTACGGTCTGAGCGGGACATTTTCCATCAAAAAATACTCCTTCGATCATTCTGATACTCTATTTGATTTCCTGGAGCGCATCGGATTCCCGAAAGAGTATGATTCTCCCATGGATTTTGACCTTAATTATTATACAGCACCAAAGACTGATGTCTTTACAGAAGAAGTGGACCAAACTCTGCATCTGAATTTTTCCGTCATCGGTACTGGACTGCAGATGGCAGTCGTGGAGAGCCTGCCGGTATAACCCGCATCGTCACCTAAACTACCACGGGCGCAGCGCGCTTTGCAGAAAAAACTTCGAAATCAAAAAACAGCCGGACGGCAAGAGTCTCCTCACATAAGACCTCTCGCTGCCCGGCTTTTTGATGGTTATTGTTCTGCCAAATGAGCAGAGTTTTTATTAATACAGTGCCGAAATGTTCTTTTTATCGGCATCTTCTGGTGGAGTAAAATCCATATCTTCATATTTCACCCACTTAGTCTTCTTCACCTTCTTATAAACAAAGAACATGATGATGGACAGCGGAATGATAGCGTAGCACGTGATAAAGTCAAACCAGTTGAAGTCGGAGAATACCCAGTAGTTAGCTCCCAGACATATGATGATGCACACAAAGATAACAAACCAGGATCCGAACGGATAAAACGGCGACTTGTATTCCAGCTCGTCCAGCGAACGTCCCTGCTTGATCCAGCCGCGGCGGAAGCGATAATGTGCCACACTTATGGTCATCCAGTTGAATACACCTGCGATCCCGCAGAGATAATAAGCTGCTGTGTATGCCACCCCGTCTCCGATAAGGGAGGCGAAAAATGCTGTTGCTGCGATACAGGCTGTTACGATGATAGCTCTTACAGGAACACCGTTAGCACTCAGCTTGGCAAAGAATCTCGGAGCGTCTCCTCTCTTGGCCATATGCTGCAGCGTTCTCGATGCACTGTACATAGAAGAGTTACCGCAGGAAAGTACAGAGGTCAGGATAACGGCATTCATCAGAGATGCTGCTGCTGCAAATCCCGCTCTCTGGAAAATGATGGTGAACGGAGATGCTGCCACGTTATCTTCCGCTGCATCCAGCAGTGTCGGCTCCGTAAACGGGATCAGTGTCCCTACTACGAAGATCGTTCCCAGATAAAAGATGATCAATCGTAAGAAAATGCTCTTTACTGCACGAGGCACATCTTTTCTCGGATTTTCTGATTCTGCTGCAGACAGCCCTACCAGTTCCGTATTGGAGAAAGAGAATGCTGCGACCATGAAGATCCCGACGATTCCTCCGATCCCGTGTATAAACGGAGCTTTTCCTTCTGATCCGCCATCCAACGTCCAGTTGCTGAATCCCTGGCTTCCTGTTCCGCTCATGATCCCCAGGATCATCAGTATGCTGACGATGAGGAATACAATAGTAACGATCACCTTGATCCCGGCAAACCAGTATTCTGCCTCACCAAATCCCTTTACAGTAAAGAGGTTTATCGCCAGCAGGATCGCCAGGAACAGCATCGCCCAAAGGGACGAATTGGAATTTGGAAACCAGTACTTGATAATGATCGCCCCTGCGATCAGTTCTGCCGCCACGGTCATGGCACTGCCAAACCAGTACGACCAGCCATTGGTAAATCCCCACGCCTTATCTATAAAACGATCTGCATATGATGTGAATGCACCTGGGATCGGCAGTCTCGTCGCCATTTCTCCCAGCGCTGTCATCATAAAATATACTACGATACCCATGACCGCATATGCGACCATAGCACCACCCGGACCTGCATCTCTAATGGTACCTCCCATCGCCAGGAACAGTCCTGTTCCGATGGACCCGCCAATGGCGATCATAGTTAAATGACGTCTCTTAAGACCTCTCTTAAGTACGCGCCCTTCCTGTGTTTCCATTCCTCGTGCTTCCATTCGCTACACTCCTTTTTGTAAATTCTTCTGTTTCTGTCAGTACGTGATATGTGCCTTGCACCCTATACGCTCAAATGAGCTGTACGATCGATGATGCTGTCCTGAGCCGCCTTGTCCAGCTCTGTGAAGTAAGCCATGTAACCGGCTACCCGCACCATCAGACCTTTGTATTTTTCCGGGGTCTGCTGCGCTGCCCGCAGTGTTTTATCATCTACGACATTGATCTGTATGTGTTCGCCGCCTTCTTCAAAATAAGTCTTGATCACACCTTCGATGATGTCCAGACCCTTTTCTCCCTGGATACCCTTCGGATCAAATCGCAGGTTGAACAATGCTCCATCATGGAATCTGCCCTGATCGATGGAAGCAACCGATTTGACTGTGGCTGTAGGCCCCATCAGATCTCTTCCCATTGTCGGAGAACAGTTATCACAATACGTTTCGCCTGCCAGTCTTCCATCCGGTGTTGCTCCACAGACCTCTCCGTGAGAAATGTTCACGGTCTGAGACAAGTTGCAGAAAGAGTAGTGTCCATGTCTGGAATCCTCCCAGGACTGTACCAGATCGGCACAGTATCCCAGCATTTCCCTCGCCACACCGTCTACATATTCATTGTCGTTGCCGTATTTCGGCGGTTTGTTGATCAGGAGCTGACGCAGACGTTCTTCGCCTTCGAAGTTCTTGTCCAACGCTTCGATCAGCTGATCCATAGTCACGTCATGATCCTTGTATACCACATCTTCTATAGCCACGATGGAATCAGCCAGGTTGGCCGATCCAGTGATGAACATGCCTGCTGTGCTGTACTTGGCACCACCTTCCTGTACAGACTTGCCGGATTCCACGCATCCTTTCATTGCCATAGATGCGAAGATGACCGGATAGCGAAGCATATGATAAGGTACCATAAGATCGTAACCGTCCTTGATCATACGATAGAAGTATGCAAGCTGCTTCTTCAGCGCATCTTTTAACTCCTCTATATTCTTAAAGTCTCTCGGATCTCCTGTTTCCAGTCCGAGCAGTTCTCCCGTCTTAGGATCTCTGCCGTTATGAAGTACCAGCTCCAGGACTTTCGGTGCATTGACATATCCAGCATCCGGAGATCCATCGGTGCTACCGCCTCCAGGTCCCGGCTGAATGCATCCTACGATGGTCCAGTCTCTCGCTTCTTCGATGGTGCATCCTTTGCCCTGTGTCATCTTTATGGCAGCTTCGTCATTGAAAAATCCCGGATTTGCCATGCCCTGCTGGATCATTTCCGCGCCCTTGCGGATCAGCGCTTCCGGCGTACCGTCAAAGACTCTCACCGCCAGTACCGGCTGCTTGGTCTGCAGATCTGCTGCTGCATCCAGACAAAGATACGATAACTCGTTGGTCGCATCCTTGCCGTCCGGCGTCTGTCCGCCGACTACGAGGATCTCCCACATCGGGTATCCTGCAAAGGACTTGGCGTACCATCTGTCTCTTACTTCGTATACTTCACAGGCCTTCAGATAGAAGCATTCCAGCATTTCCAGCATTTCTTCCTTAGTATTTCTTCCAGCTTCCAGATCCGCCTTGTAGAAGGGATACATGTACTGGTCGAATCTGCCGAACCCGCAGGCTGTAGTCGGAGCCTCGATATGGAATGCCACCTGGATGAGCCATACCATCTGTAACGCCTGATGGAAAGTCTGCGGTGGATTTTCCGGTACGACTCTGCAGTTTTCCGCGATAGCCAGCAGTTCTGCTTTTCTCTTGTCATTGCTGCATTCTGCTGCCTGACGCTCTGCTTCATCCGCCATGCGATGCGCATAAGTGATAAGTCCGTCACAAAGCACGATACAGGCATTCCAGAAGTCTACCTTTTCCTGTTTTTCCTTAGTGCCGCCTCTGACTTCTGCGATATTAGCTCTGCATTCCTCCATGAAGCCCTTCAGACCAATGTCCATGAACTTCTGGTGGTTCGGAGTCGTTTCTCCGGAAACGCCGTTTCTGCAGCCAACAGAGATCAGATCCTTCTGTCTCGCATTTTCTATGTAATCAGGAAGCACTTCACCGGCGATATCCTCCATCGCTCTGCCTTCCCATTCTTTTAAAGTTTCCAGGATCACTTCCCGGTCTTCCGGACTGATGTAATACGGATCTGTCTTTCTTACCGGAAAATCATCTATATCTTCTGTCAGCCACTTGCTGGAAGTGTATTCCGGAAACAGGTTCGCTCCCTTGTATTTATTCGTCGGCGTCCCGACTACAAGCTCATCTTCCATGATCAGTGTCGTCATATGCTCCATAACGTAGCGGACTATTTTCGCACGGAATACCGGGATCGCATCGCCCGCAAACTTCTTGTGCGCTTCCGTAGCCAGCACCAGACGTTCTGCTGTGATCTGAGGGATCGTATCAAAGTACTTCTCCCGGATTTTTCTAACTCTATCTGTCATCATATTGAACATTCCTCCCTTGCGGTCTGAATTTATTTTCTCTTTTTGTGCATATGCACCGTTTTCCATTGTGTTTATTATAGGAAAACACAACCCCCGCGCTCAATAATCGGATTGCTAAAAGAAATGATCGGATTGCTGTAATCAGCACGCTTTCACATCTCCTTCCGTAAAATCCTGTGCTCCTTCCTGCAAAATTCGGTTGCCAGGCGCTTCCTCCTGCGGTATGCTATAACAAAACACGAAAGGATCCAACTCTATGCTTTATAAAAAAATCCGAAATCTCATTGCTGTACTGGCAGTCATGATCGCACTGCTTCCAGCCTTTTTATATTCAACGCAGCACATCTATTACGGTCCTGCGTTCAGTTTTATCACGACGATCGCAGCGCTGCTTTGCTTCATCACATCAGCACTGATCCAGCTTTTTCACAATAAAAAAGAAGGCCTCCCGCTTTCCGGTCCGCTTATCTTCGCCGGCGGATTCGCCTTCCTTCTTCTTTATGTCATATACAAGTTTTTGTTCTAAGCTCCCGCCGCCCTGATTCTGTCAGCTTACGGTCGAAATGTCATATGGATATCATAGATCTCACTTTTGGTTCCCACCCGCATATTAGGGCCAAACACTCCGACGCCGGATGTGACGATACTGTGCATCCCATCTTTCTTTTTGTATCCATATGCGTTCTCCCACAGCAGATTTATGGTCAGATTTCCAGGAAACATCTGTCCGTCATGGGTATGACCGCAAAGCTGTGCATCCACTCCGGCATCAGCCAGTTCCTGCAGCTGTCTCGGCTCATGCTCCAGCACGATGATCGGCTTGCTTTTATCGATATTCTTCGTGATTTCTTTCGGTGTCTTTCGCTTCGTGATGCCCCGTCCCGGTCGCTCGTAATCCGGTCGGCCATAAAGATATACGCTGTCATCGATCCATACGCCTTTCTCCTGCAAAAGTGTGAGCCCCGCTTTTTGCATAAAGGCATCCATCCGCGGATCGCTCTGCTTTTTCTCATCCTTTCCCCCAAAGGTAAATCCCGCCAGGATCGGCTCCTGGATATCGTGATTGCCGTAGGTAGCGTAGACGCCGTCCTTCGACTTGATGCCCGAAAGAGTTTTTGCAACCTTATCCGGCTCTTTGATCGCCTCGTATTCATTGTCGAAAATATCTCCTGCCACCAGTACAACATCCGGATCCAGTGCATTGATTTTTTTCACCATCTGCTTCATGTGATCGTTTCCGATGCTGTAACCCAGATGCAGATCTGCCACCAGAACGACATGAAGAGAATCCAGGGTTCCTCCGCTTTTTTCAATGGTGATATCCTGCTGTGTCACGACCGTATGACGTGCCGTGTAGATCCCCAGTACCGAAAATGCACATATCACACACAGGCAGATCGTCCCCACTACCGCATGACCTCCTCTGGAAAACAGTTTTTCCTTGTGGGGAAACCGGGTCCGCTTCAAAATAAACCGCAGCAGATCCGCGACCACGACGGTCAGAATAATGTACAGCAAGATCCCCAGCCAGTAGTTACTGACCATTTTCAGAAATCGTTGAAAATCCGAATGTGGCAGCAAAAATGCGATGACAATGCTGAGTGCCAGAAACGCGTATAGGATGAACATTCCGATCTGAACGCCCTTGTGTTCGAATACATGATGACAGCTTCCCATCCACCGGATCGCCCGTCGCCACAAATACCAGCAAAGCAGCAGGTAACATGGTGCTAAACATATCGCTATCATAAAAATTCCTTTCTGCAGCTCTAAGGCGCTGGGGATTCTGTCCTCTAAACGCAATTTAGGGCTGGTATTTCTATACAATTTATGCAATAATAATGCTATCTTTTGATTGGAGGTATCACCAATGCGTATCGCGATCTGCGATGATGATCCCAAGGCGAGCAACTCCCTCTATCAGGATATCACAAAAATTGCAGAAGAACAGTTAAACACACCACAAAACACAGAACCTTCACTTGATCCCGTCATGACGCGCTCGGATATTTTCGCGGATCCGGATGAACTGCTTTTTGCTGCAGAAAGCGAGCACTATGATCTGGCTTTCATCGATATCGAGCTTGGTGATCAATCCGGGATCAGACTGTCCAATCACCTGCTTCGGATCCACCCGGATATCCAGATCATTTTCTTCTCCGGATACGATGATTACTATCTGGATGTTTATAATGTGGATCACGTATATTTTCTAAAAAAGCCAGTCGATCCGGAGCGTCTGAAAACCGCACTGTATGCAGCACAGCGCAGGATCCTGTCCCTAAAAGACAAATTCCTGACGATTTCCAACAAGCAAGGGGTATTTCGCATCCCGCTTCAGGAGATCCTCTTCCTGGAAAAGAGCCGCAGGCTGATCCTGGTCCATACAGCAGATGGTGAGGTTTTTAAGACCTACGGCAAGTTCTCTGATTTTGAAGACAGCCTGGATTCCCTGTTTTTTCAGTGCCACACGAGTTACATCGTCAATTTCCGATATGTTTCGGAAATGAGCGACCGCAAATTTCTTGTATCGGCTCGCGCCGGACTGCAGGTATCAATAGCGCACCCCCTTCACGGGTCTGCAGAAGGATCCTCGTCTCCACTTTATTCACCAGCGCAGGCGATCCCTATCAGTAAAACCTATTACACTCAGGCACGGGAAGCCTTCCTGAAATGCCTGAGGCGCTAATAATAAATTATGGTATAAAAAATATCGTTCCAAAACAGATACTTGTCCGTTTGGGAGCGATATTTTACCAAATGCAGTGAGCTTTCACCGCTTATTCTTCGCTATCTTCCTCGTTGTTCACCACGCCTTCGATATAAAGCCGTGCAATTTGCTCCATTACGCGAAGCTGTTTGACATTGCATACGCTGAGCGATCCCATGATATTTTCATTGAGCATCTTTCGCGGCTCCGTCTCGTTTTGATTGGACGGATTCCCATCCATCAGATAGTCGACGCTGACGCCAAGGATCTGCTTCAGGCGATAAAGATTCTTGACAGAAGCTCCTTTTTCTCCATATTCCAGATCTGCGATAAATTTTGATGTGACATCCAGCCTCCGTGCCAGTTCATCCCGAGACATCTTCAGGAGTTCTCTACGTTCACGAATCCTTTTACCCATCTCAACTCTGTTGAGATCTTTTATTTCCATTCGTTCTGTCATTGTCCACCTCCCTGCACCGCAATGTGTTTTACCTAATATTGGTATTTCCATTGTATGGCATTTAGGCGGTATTTTCAAGTGTTTTTTTGATTTTACTTATAATTATATTAGTGTAACCGAATTATTTTGATCTTTTAGAGAGCGAACTTCATTCTCGATCATATTTACGCGTACTTTTATCACTTCCGTTTCCGCTCCGGCCTTTACCGAGCGATCGAACTTATCTTCCAAATCAAGATGACCTTCTGCAATAACCCGGATGTTTCGATTCGTAACATTCTCAATGGTAGTTCTTAGGGAAAATACTTCATGTTTTACTTCAGCCAGTTCATCTCGCATCTCATTCATCATCAGCTGTAGCTGATCTGTCCTTCCCTCCACAACAATCATGCGATTCTGCAAATCTTTTACATCTTGTTTGAGTCCTGTTACTTCTACCTTTAATACGCTGACATCCTGCTGGAGCTTATCAACATCCGTTTTGAGCCCAACAACATCCGTTTTAAGTTCAGCAACATCCGCTTTGAGTTCAGCAACATCCGCCTTCAGCATCCGAATATCATCTTTCATGATATTGATGTCTTCCCGCATATCTGAAAAGTCCCGGCGAAATTCCTGCAGCACCTCTAAAATACGACTTTCTTCATTGAACATAATCCCTACCTCCATTTGTTGTCCCATAATACCGTTACCTATATTATAGTCCCTAAAAAAGGGGATGGCAAGCAACTGGTAGTTGAATGTAATGAATGCGCTGAGTCCACCCTTGTTTTTTATTCGTATTTATCTCTCACGTTTTCTCACGCAGTCTTTATCTCCTCGGACTCTGCCGTCGCCTCTGCTCTCGCTCCTGCCTACTCCTCAAACAGCGGCGTGGAGAAATATCGTTCGGCGGTATCCGGCAGGACGGTAACGACAGTCTTACCTTCTCCCAGTTTCTTGGCAAGCTGGATGGCAGCAGCTACGTTAGTGCCGCTGGAGATGCCGCACATGATACCTTCTTTTGACGCCAGTTCCTGCGCTGTGCGGATGGCTTCTTCATCCTTTACGATATAAATATCCTGATAGATATTCTGGTTGAGGATATCCGGGATCACACCGTCACCGATTCCCATCTGCAGGTGCGATCCTATGGATCCACCCGAAAGGATAGCTGCGTGCTCCGGCTCTACTGCCCAGATCTCCATGTCAGGATTGGCGGATTTCAATGTTTCTCCGATGCCTGTGATAGTACCGCCCGTACCGATCCCTGAGCAAAAACCGTGAATCGGTCCATCCACCTGCTCCAGGATCTCCTGGCCCGTATGAGACCGATGAACCTGCGGGTTTGCCGGATTAATAAACTGCTGCGGTACAAAAACGTTAGGATCTTCTTCTGCCATTCGCATAGCAGTCTGCAGACATTCATCGATACATTCACCAATGTTGTTATCATCGTGGATCAATATCAGTTCTGCGCCATAGTGATTGATCAGCTTTCGCCGTTCTTCACTGACAGAATCCGGCATAATAATGATCGTCCGATAACCCTTTACAGCTCCTACCAGAGCAAGACCGATGCCCTGATTTCCACTGGTCGGCTCGACGATGATCGTGTCCTGATCAATGACGCCCTTTTCCTCTGCGTCGCAGATCATATTATAAGCGGTTCTCGTTTTGATAGAACCGCCCACGTTTAGACCTTCAAATTTGACCAGAATGCGCGCTGCGCCTTCCGGCACCATATGATTCAATTGGATCATGGGAGTATTGCCCATAGCATCCAGGATGTTTTGATAGACCATGTTGTTACAAACCTTCTTTCTGATGCATTGCTATACTGCCCATTATACTGCAAAATCCTTCGCTTGGCTATGGCTAAAATCCTATTACTTTCACTTCATACTCCCTACGCATATTCTCAGCCAGCCCACAGTCCGCTGACTCCGGCAGCTTCCGCAAAGAATTGTGTTCTTCGCCGTACAGTTTATCCATGGCGATCCATGCGATCCAGGATGCCTGCAGCGTTACTTCACCGATCAGATCCCGGCTTTCTCCGATCCGATCCGTAGGAAATTCGCAAAGGACCTCGGCCTGACCGCCCTGGTCATCCGCCAAATAGATCCGCGATCTTTCTTCGCCGATCACGTACTGCATCACCAGTTCTTCCTCGCTATATTTCTCTAAAAATGCTGCCTCATCGTAGTCATTTTCCTGCAGCCACCGTGCAAACACCTCTTTCATTCGCTTTTCCATTAAAGAGTCCATCCTCTCATCCTGTCTTTTCTGCATCGTCTCCATCTGAATTTCCCTCCCGTCATGCAAGTATTTCTGATGAAATGGATTATACCACCGCCTGACGCAATCAAGAGGTTCGTTGTAATTTTCGGCTCACCAAATGTAATAATCGACCATTTCGGCTGTCTGCTGTCGCCCGCCACTGAGCGTCTAAAGTTTTTACAAAAATTCTAAATTTAACTATCCCCCACCCATCCTTGATGCTATAATTATTCTATTATCTATATAATTGCAATCTAGGGGGATTTTGTTTTGATTTATGCAATCGCACTTTGTCTGTATGTACTTTGTTATCTGGTCATTCAGGTCATGTTTCTGTTCTACGGCTGTCACGTATCGCAGCATAAAAGAAAAGTTTTCGTGATCCTAGTGGTCTACACAATCATCTTCAAGGGAATGGATTTTCTGCTGAACAGCCCTGATCCGTCAGCATTATCTACGACCACCTACTGGACCTACTGGGCCGTCCACACTCTGGATACGTTCATCATAATTGCTCTGATGGCAGTTTATGCAGACGGTACCCTGGGACGAAACTGGGTCAAGTTGTTTTTCTACTATGACCTGGTCACCACCGGAGCCAATATGCTGATCCAAAACAAGCTGGTCCTCTTTTTAACAGATCATCATCTGGTGGAATCTGCTTCCCTGTTTTCCGCCAGCCATCCCAAGGATCTTCTATGGATCCTCGCCTGGACATACACTGCCGCAGCCATCGCACTATCTATAGTATTGTTTCGCAAACCTCTGAACCGGCTTATCAGCAAGATCCCGGAAAACCTCTGCCTGCTCCTCATGGGGATCACTTTCCTGATCTATATCGGCAGAGTTTTCGTCATGTTTATCTACCGGGGGCAGTTTTTCCTATTCGACAACCGATATTCCCGCGACACTCTATTCAATGCAGACGTTATACTGGTCATCCTCCTTTTGATCACGCTGTATCTGCTGATCACTGTTGCTCGGCAGAAATACCAGCTGCAAAGGATCCAGCGTCTGGAGAGCAATATGCAGCTGCGATATTACCAGAACGTTTCTATGCTCCACGGGAGCATCCGCAGCCTACGCCACGATCTTTCCAATCATCTGGCGATACCGGAAGGAGGCTACCGTGACTCTCTGCTGACCATCTGCGATCGGATAGACAGCCAGATCCACAGCCAGCTTTCCTGGCAGTCCATAAAGAACGAAGCCCTGTCCTCCCGCGAAAAATACGAAATCTTCCGCTACCTGCAAAACATTTTGCAGAAGAAAAAACTTCCGCCGGAAGTTCTTTGCATTGATGAAACAGAGGACGCCCTTCACTTTACGATCCGCTCACCGAAGCGGCTGTCCCTACTGATCCTGAAACATCAGGCCATGTTCAAGCTGACGAATCAAATCGCCAAAACCCACGGAGGCTCCGCTTCCTGGACGAAAGACACAAATCGTTATATCTTCACGTTATCCCAGCTTTCCTAAAGGAGGAGTCCCTTGCTGCAAACCATCATTGCTGACAGTATCTTCATCCCCATGTACGTATTTCTCCAGTTGTTCGTCTGTCTGAAATGCGTTGGGATCACAACTCATAAAAAACGGGCTTTCTGGATCATTTTGATTGCCACCCTCGTGCTGGAGATCATCAACTGCTGGCTACAGGCTCAGCCCGGCTACGCAGATTCCATGCTTTTACAGACTCTGCATTCCATCGTCCACGCTCTCAGCACCTTCATCATACTGGCGGTCATCGGCATCGACGGCAGCGGGTATCTGCCGCGGAATTTCATCCTGATTTTCTTCTACATGGACTTCCTGACGAGCCTGCCCATCGCACCGTCAGCCCTTCTTTGGAACATGGTGCTCTATAAATACCTGCCGGAAGACGGCAACAACGTAGCGGGCAGCTATCACGCTTCCCTTGAAATAGACGTGATCAACCTCGTCGTCTGGGCGGTGATGATCCTAACCATCATAGGCGTGTCGCTGCTGTTCAACCGGAAGCTGAAAGCCCTGCTTTCCAAAGTGCCGGACATCATCTGTCTGCTGTTTTTCGCCATCACATTCTTTGCTTACGTGATCCGGGAAACCGTACTCCTGACTCATCAGCAGTACATCGCAGCCAACTACATCACCGAGGAAGCCTTTCTTCCGGTCATGTTCAACTTGTGTCTGATCCTGCTTCTTCTGCTGGCGGTCATCATCCTGCTGCTCCTGTGGCTCGTCCTGCAAAAGCGTCAGCTGCAGCACATCCAGCGTCTGGAAAGTGCCATGCTCCTGGACTATTATCAGAACGTCTCGGTGCTCCACGGGAGCATCCGCAGTCTGCGTCACGATCTTTCCAATCATCTGGCGATACCGGAAGGAAGCTACCGTGACTCTCTGCTGACCATCTGCGACCAGATAGACAGCCAGATCCACAGCCAGCTTTTTTGGCAATCCATAAAGACCGAAGCCCTGTCCTCCCGCGAAAAATACGAAATCTTCCGCTACCTGCAGCTTATTCTGCAGTCTGCAAAGCTTCCGCCGGAGGCTCTTTGCATCACCGAAGAACACGGCTCGATCCGCTTTACCATCTCTGCTGCAAAGGGGCTGCGTCTGGCGCGTCTGAAAAACCGCCCGTTATTTCTCCTGCTCAAGCGCATCGCTGTCTCCCACGGAGCACGGGCAGCATGGAAAAAGGCGGAGCACGGCTTCACACTTCAGTTTACGAATTTTACAATAAAGGAGAACGATCCATGCTGCATATCTATCAAATGATCCTGCTGCTGGGAACCCTTCCGATTTTCTGCTGCATCCAGCTGTTTCTGGTGTTCAAATGCATCGGCGTCAGCAGTCATCGAAAAAAGGTTTTCTGGCTTATCATAATATATACCATCATTTTCAAGGCGGTCGAAACAGGGCTGGAGCTGGTTCCTGAGTATCACACGACTCTGACGATCCAGATCACCCATTCGCTGGTCCATGCGTTCAATACGTTTATCCTTCTGACGATCATCGGGATCTACGGAGAAGGATATTTCCCGCGAAACTTTATCAAAACCACCTTTTACTACGATTTCCTCACCACTCTGCCCTGCACGCCGACAGCGTTTTTGACCAAGTGGCTGGGAGATCGGTTCCTGCCGCCAAACCCGGGAGAATACTGCAATTATCCAGCCGGATGCATCATCCTGCTGGCTCTATGGATGTCCTTCCTCTTGACCATCATGGCAGTGTATTATTTGTTTGGGAAAAAGCTCAACTGGCTGTTTTCCAAGATCCCAGACTGGATCTGTCTGGCATATTTCCTTCTGAGCTTCGTTGCCTATGTCGCACAGCAGTTCATCCTGCTGTCCAGTAACAATTACATGGTCAATCGTGGGACTGACGCCAACTTCTGGCATAATTACGTCTGGGACTTTTCCTACGCACTTCTGACGATCATCCTGCTGATCACCATCCTGCTGGCGCGTGCGGCATTCCACCGGAAACAGCTCCAGAGACTGCAAACCCTGGAGAACACCATGCTCCTGGACTACTATCAGAACGTTTCCATGCTCCACGGGAGCATCCGCAGCCTGCGCCACGATCTTTCCAATCATCTGGCTGTGCCGGAGGAAGGATATCGGGAATCTCTGCTGAGGATCTGCAAAGAGATCGACGGACAGATCCACCGCCAGCTGGCATGGCAGACGCTGGACGTCCCGCAGCTTTCTTCCCGTGAAAAATATGAGATCTATCAGTATGTGCAGCAGCTTTTGCAGAAGAAAAAACTTCCGACGGAAGCTCTTTGCATCACAACAGAAGAGAATCAGGTATCGCTTGCCATCGACACCACCGGAAGACGTTCGCTGCACCCGGCGCTGCTCCGCAGCTCCAGCTTTTTCCGGATGCTACAGACTATTCTCAAACAGCACAACGGCACCGCCACCTGGCAGAAAGGAGAAAATTCATGTACTCTACACCTACACTTTTAACGATCCTCGCATTTCTGGCGCTGATCAACATCGTCATCATCATCTCGCTGTACCGTGTCAACCGGAAGCGGAAACAGCAGAATGAAAAACTGATCTCAGGCTGGCAGCTGCAGAACCAGTACATGGATCACAATGTGGAATTCTGCAAGCGTGCCGGAGAGATCACAAAACAGGTGCGAGACGCTATCGAAGCATTTGATTCCAAAGAAAAGGAGGAAGACTGTTTAGAAGAATGCAGCCAGCTGCTCCGCTATATCCACGGCGGGAGCACGGCACAGGAAGCACTTATTGCCGACAAAAAAGGAAAATGCGAGCAGCTGGGGATCCGGTTCGAAGATGAGATCCGCGCGCTGCCTGACCCGGCAGTCATGCAGGAAATCGATATGATCTCCCTCATGGGGAATTTACTGGATAATGCCATCGAAGCATGCCAGGCCAGCGGTCAGGAAAAACCGTACCTGCGGTTTTCCAGCATGATCCGCAAAAAAGTATGGATGATAGAAGTTTCCAATAGCAAAAGTTCCGGCCTTTCGCCAAAAAAAGAAGGCATGAATACCACAAAAGAAGACACTCTGAATCACGGCCTGGGCATTGGGATCATCAGCTCAATCGTCTCATCCTACAACGGTTCCCTCTCCATGGAGGATCACGGCGACTACTTTGAAACGAGCGCACAGCTGTTTCTGAAAAAGTCATCACGCCGAAACCGTCGAAAAAAGAAATCTGTATATGAATAAAGAGGCTTCAAAATCAAGAGTGTGCTCCCAGCGGAGTCCCTCCGCAGAATTCCCCGCCATCTAAATATGAGAGGAACTTTTCCCGCACATCGACATAATAAGTCTTGCTGATGGGCACATTCTTGCCATTTTCGCAAACGAATTTTTTATCGCTTAGCTCGCGTACTTTTGTCAGATTGACGATATAGCTATTGTGAC
This sequence comes from Lentihominibacter faecis, assembly GCF_014306095.1. Classification (GTDB taxonomy): domain Bacteria; phylum Bacillota; class Clostridia; order Peptostreptococcales; family Anaerovoracaceae; genus Lentihominibacter; species Lentihominibacter faecis. The sequence goes on along the minus strand of NZ_JACRWC010000105.1, from coordinate 6,492 downwards.
AGCGGGCAAACCGAGGATCCAGCTTTTCCATCAGATCCTCGAACTTTCCATAATAAGAGAGCTCCCGCTCCTGGGTATAGACATGGATCTTTCTCTTCTCGCTTTCAAAGCACAGGATCGTATATAAAGGGATCTTGTAGATGCCCTGTTTGTTGCTGATGACCAGATAACTTTTTTTCATATCCTGCAAACGGGAGCCCGCCTTGTTTAACGCCTTCATTAAAAAGACCGCTTCGATCGGCTTCTTTAAGAAGTACACGTGATCCACGCTGTATACGTCCAGATAATACTTATCCGTCGACGCCATGAAAATGATCTGAGAATGGGGCTGTACCGCCAGGATCTTCTGTGCCAGCTGGATCCCTTCATTATCCCGGCTTATATCGATCAGGATAATATTAGATTCCTCCGGCCTTCCTGTTGTATAAAAATCCAGATCTTCCTTATTGGAAAACAGTCGTACTTCTTTTAACCTCTCTCCTGCCAGCCTGCGGATCCGGTGTCCCAGATCCTGCATAAAATCTCTGTCCTCAGAGCAAATCAAAATCTTCCACATATCATTCACCTCTAAGTTCGATAGTTTAAATCAATCTTCGAGTTTTTGCTGTGATGTTGTAATAAAAGGGCATCCAAATGGAACGATTAAATTTTTTTCGAAAAATTAGCACTCACCTCTTGACAGTGCTAACAAAAGTGATATAATACAATTGTACCGAGGGGTACGGGAAATGAGATTAGAAAAAAAGGATGATAATCCAAAAAAGGGAGAGATGACTTATGATGAGAAACAGTTTGTGGAACAGAGATTTATTTGATGGGTTTATGAATGACATGTTTGAAGACGACTTCTTCGGAGGTAAAAATCCGCTGTACGGTAAACATGCCAGGAACATGATGAAGACCGACATCAGAGAAACGGATGAAGGGTATGAACTTGACATCGATCTTCCAGGATTCAAGAAGGATGAGATTCAGGCAGAACTGAAAAACGGATATCTGACAGTATCCGCAGCAAAGGGACTCGATAAAGATGAACAGAACAAGAAGGGCGAATATATCCGCAGAGAACGTTACACCGGTTCTATGAGCAGAAGCTTCTATGTTGGCGAGCACCTGAACGAAGAGGATATCAAGGCGAAATACGAAGACGGTATCCTGAAGCTGTCCGTACCGAAGAAAGATGCCAAGGAACTTGCACAGAATAAATACATTGCAATCGAAGGGTAATCGCTACCCCCATAATACACCTCTAAAAAGAGCGGCGCAGGTCGCTCTTTTTTTATTCTATTTGTTTACACTTTTCAAGTGCGGATTTTATTCCTTCAACCACCGTATCTATTTCCAGATCAATCCATTTTGTTTTAGCACGATCTACTCTTTTTAAATAGTTCTTATTCTGAAAAGTAAATTCAAGTCTTGCCAAGATCTCCTGTAAATTATTCTCCCTCATGCGACTATCCGAAAAAACACAAGTGTCAAGACAACGGCATAGTGCATAAGAGTCAACATGCTGACTAAGATAATACATATCAAATATATCTTTATATCTCGTAGAAATTGTGCCCAGTCTAAGAAGGGATTGCAGTTTTTCTGCAAACATCTGCTCATTTGTATTGATTAGTACGCTTGCCCCTTCTTCATCAAAAGCAATATCAAAACAATATTCCTCCTGCTCAAGATTCAGATGCGTATGTACCCCGATGTCTAATTTGTTAACAATCATATTCCCAGCATCGTCCTGTAACTGGATAAAGACTCTTTTCCCTTTATAATCCTGCTGCTTCAGTTCTTCAATCTCACCGTATCTTTTTAAAGTAATGCCGTCCAGACAATTCAGCTTAGAAATAAAGGTATCAATAGCCTCATTTGATAAGGATAATCTTATAAAGTCAATATCCAGATCCTGTGTCGCTCTACGTATATTACGAGTTTTGCTCCGCATAACAACGCCGCCTTTAATTGTAATATTCCTAGATAAAGAACTGGTTGCTATCGCTTTGAGAATAATATCCTGACAGACTTTTGCCTGTGCATCAGCATCGCCGTATCCATTTGAAATTTCCAGTTTAATCAGCTCGTTCAAATCCACCTAGAACACCTCCAACTCTAAAGCCTCCATAATCATTCGAGTTTTTGGCATCATCATGATCATATTCTGTACTGCAGAAACGTCAAGCTCATAAATAATTTTTCTATAGTTTCCCAGAATTTCCTTGTAATAATCAAACGGCAGTTTGTTTTTCTTCCTTAAAAGTTCCACCAGCATACGTTCTTTGGTATACATCAATATCTTAGTGTCCCCAGATGGAATATTTTTCGCTCCAACATGCAGCACATCGCTGTTTTCAAAGATCTGTACAACTCGAGGATCTTTTATCTTCGCTGCACTTTTCTCTGTTGTAAGATAATATTTGTCCGGAATCACATCAGTTAGCCCATGATAGTAAAAAGCGCTATCCAGAGAAAATACCGCCTTAGGATACTTTGCAGAAATAATCTGATATTCTGGAACATATTTTACATCCGAATAAATTCCTTTTTCCTGTTTGAAAATTTCGCCGGATGCAATCATCTTATTCATATTATATTTTGATCCACATCTTTGCAGGCATTCCTTATAAGTGAATATCATAATTTTTCTCCCTTTGTCTGTAATTTTATATTTTTTACAGATATTTAGGAAAGTTTATCATATATCGCTTACTATTACAAGAATATATGCATGATAAATGCCTTTGTTTTTATGATTGTAACCGCGAAAACTTCATTTCGTCAAACAATATTCTTGATTTTGTAATCAACAAGTCAATATTGGTAATAAGCACGGCAAGAACCTTTAACGACGCTTCTTAAAAATCATCCTATACCGCCTTGCGATACACCGCATACGCGAAGCCGGCCGTGATAAATTCGGCGATGGCAAAAGCCATCCACACGCCCTTTGCACCAAAGATACGGCTGAGGAGAAATGCTGCCGGAACAATAATGATCAGATAGCGTGCGAAAGACACAAGCAGGGACTGGGAACCCTTTCCCAACCCTTCCAAAACACCGGATACAGTGATGGATACCGCCGAAACGATGAAACCAAAGCTGATATAATGGAGTGCCGTCACACCGATGGAAACAGTAGATTCCTGAGTAGTGAACAGACCGATAAGCGTGTGGGGCAAGATCCAGGAAAACAGCATGCCGGCCGCCATGACCCCTGCCGTCAGTTTCAGTGTCACCGAAAATATCTTATGTACACGCTCCAGTTCTCCGGCTCCGTAATTATATCCTACCAGCGGACGGATCCCCTGAATGATCCCATTGGCCGTCAGGTATATAAAAGTCTGCAGTTTGTAATAAACGCCAAGCACCAGCACATAGCTTTGGGAAAATCCTGCCAGGATCCCGTTAAGTGCTGAAATCAAGACGGAAGGCAGTGCCATATTAAGCGTTGCAGGTATCCCGACACCGTAGAGACGAATCATAAGCTTGCGATCCCATGCCAGTTTTTTTCGACTCACCTGAACCGATAGCGAGCCTCCTGCATATACGCCCAGGTACACCAGCAGTGTCACCGTCTGCCCGATCCCCGTTGCATAGGCAGCACCCGAAATCTCCATCCGCGGAAACGGCCCGATGCCGAAGATCATCAACGGATCCAGCACGATATTGGTCACAAATCCGCAGATCATACTGATCATGGACACTTTCATGCGACCTGTCGCCTGAAATATTTTTTCAAAAGCGATCCCTACCGTCACCATGATGGCAAATGCAAACGCCCGGCGTGAATATGCCAGTGCCATGCTGATCACCACTTCATCAGACGAAAACATCCGTACAAACAGCGGCATCCCGCCAATGCAGAAGATCATCAGAAGTATACCGTGAATGATACTCAAAAACACCCCTGAAGATGCTGCATTGTCCGCCTTGAGCTTATCGTCCGCACCCAGATAAAACGCCACGCAGGCATTGATCCCTATGCCGAATCCGACGGCAATAGATGTGATGAGATTCTGCACCGGATACACCAGTGCCAGCGCCGTCATGGCTTCCTCGCTCAGCTTCGCCACGAAATAGCTGTCCACAATGTTGTAGAGCGAATTCACCGCCATGGAAATAACCATCGGCAGTGACATGGAAAGCACCAGGGGTAAAATCTTCTTTTCCTTCATAAATGTCTGTGTCATTACTGTATCTCCACCTTCTCCAGCCTTTGCTGCTTTCTGCAGCACATAAAAACACCGCATAGCGGATATGCTCCGTTATGCGGCGAAAAAGATCTCTCTGAAAAGTCCACATTTCCGCCAGGATCCTGTCCGGCTCCAGCGGTTTTATGGATGTATTATAAGATAAAATATACGGCATGTCAAAGGGATTTCAGGAGATTTTCCGAAAGCTTCCGGCACACTGTATTATGAGGCTGAATCTGCAAAGATTTCTCAAACGCTTCCTGGGATGCCTCACGATCGTGGTCGAAGGCTTTGCAGAGCCCGATCCCGTAATATGCCTCGTAGCAACGACTGCAGATCTCATCGTGGCACGGTACAGCGGCAGCTGCACGCCCAAAGATCTCATAGGCATGCTGCGGCGATCCCGCAAAGTACAGGAAAAATCCATACTGGCACAAATGATCCGGGCGGCTCAATTTTTCCACGGAAACGTGTTTTTCTGCAAAGGCCTTAAGTCCCTGTTTCGCGTAGTCGGCCGCGCCGCTTCGTTTTCCCCAGAGAGCCTGACACAGCACCATCCAGCTGTAGTATTCCAGTTCTTCCGGCTCCCGGTCGATAAGCTTCCTTAGAAGCCGCATGGCACTCCGATAATTTCCTCGCAGCACATACAGAATCGCACAGAGCTTTTCCCCGTCATAGGAACTAAGACTTTCCGCCATCTTGCCTGCAATGGCAAGTCGCCCTTCTTCCAGGAAAAGCCGGACGGAAAGCTCCCCGTAGTCGTCGTTAAACACCGTCACACCGGCGTTTTTACGAATTCGTTTCAATGTGCGGGAAGCACCTTTAAAATTGCCCCTGGATCGTTGGATTTCATACAACGTATAAAGCCATTCCGGATTATTTCCTCCACTATCTATAGCCGCCTGCAGCACGGCTTCTGCTTCTCCGGATTTTCCCTGCTTACACAGACATATCGCCATCTCTGCATAACACGGAACCTCTCCTGACGCTCGATCATCAAGCTGTTTTTCATAGATTTCGATGGCCTTATCATAATTTCCTTTTTTCATAGCATAGGCACTGCAAAGCTCATAGGTTTCCCTTTCCTCACCGCCTTGTCTGACATAGGCTGCAATGTCTCCGGCAAAAGCCTCATCAAGCCCCAGTTCCATGGCACACCCGGCTTGAACCAGATAGTAATCACGATTCCCCGTATTGGTGATCATTCGTTCACAATACACTAACGCATTCTGCCAGTTTCCTTTGTCGATCTCATAATCGATCACCTTTGCCAGCGCTCCCTCATGATATGGATCCGCTTCATGAGCCTTACGATAACATGATATGGCCTGCTCCGGGTTTACTTCACAATCCTCGTGAGTCTCTCCCAACATCATCCAGAGCTGTGCGCAATCCGGTACTTCTTTCAACGTATTTTCCAGATTCCGTATTTGAGAAACCACGACTGCACCAGTAGCTTCTCTCATAAGGAAATATCGTTCATACACTGAATGCAGGAAATCCTGGTCTGCATTCTTCTTTTCCGCACGTTCCTCTTCGATCAGCTTTCTGTAAATTTCCTTTGCTTCGCGGAATTTCTCTTCCATCTCACAGATCTGACCTTTTAAATAACGCCTTCTCTTTTCCTCGATCTTTCCATAGAGAAGATCCGTTTCATTCTTAGCATCCTCCAGATTTCCCTCATCGATCGAGACCTGTGCCATTTCATACAATGCACGAGAAAAATCAGGATCATTTTTCAATGCAAGTTCAAATAATGCATGCGCTCGTTTATATTTTTCCTGCTTCATCATGCAGCGGCCCAGTTCGTAAGCAAAAAACGGATTTTCCGGCACATGAAACCGCAAAGAGCTGTAAATGCGAACCGCCTCTGAGATCCTGCCTGATATCATACACATTGCTGCATAGGTCAATCGATATCGCATCTTATTCGGGTATTTATTGCAAAGGCTCTCGATGATCTCATATGCATCTGCCGCCTGTCCCTTTTGAAATAAAAGACGCGCTTTCATCTCGCGAATCCGATCAAAATCCTCTCCAGACAGCAAAATATTACCCTTGTAACACGCTTCTATCAATTCTTCTGCAAAGGGCTGCTGCCCTATCGCTAGGTATGCTTCAGCCAGGTTTACCGTCCAGAATCCGTTCGCCGAACCTGCACTTCGATTCTTTTTACAGATTCTGATCGCCTGGTCATACTGTCCTGTTAGCATCACATACTCACAAACCACGAGACACTCATCTTCCGAAAGCTCCTCTACATTGCGACTGTCTCTTATACACATCTGACGCTGCCGACGAGCGA
>NZ_JACRWC010000056.1 GCF_014306095.1 Lentihominibacter faecis | reverse complement strand
CAGGGCGCAGCCAGCTTTGCAGGATCGAAGAGGGGATCGATATGATCCTAAAGGAGCAGATGTGTTTTTCGCGAAGCTCTCTGGCGATCGATGGACGAGATCTGATGGCAGATGGCGTGCCGGCAGGACCTGAGCTGGGAGAGATCCTGGAGCAGCTTTTGGAACTGGTGATCGAGGAAGAACTTCCCAATGAGAAAGAGGCTTTGCTGGAAAAGAGTCGGCAAATTCGGTGAAATCTTCGGATGTTCGTCACAAATTTTTCGCGTGATGTGGTAAAATAACAAGGTATGAAAGGACGAGAATGATATGGTTACAATAAAAAAACTCAACTGTGGGACTACAGTGATCATGGAAAAATCAGAGCGTGTCCAGTCAGCTGCACTGGGCATCTGGGTGAGAGCCGGCGCTTCTGATGAGTGGGACGAGGTTTCCGGTGTTTCTCATTTTATTGAGCACATGATGTTCAAGGGTACGAAAAACAGAACGGCGAAGCAGATCGCGGAGGATGTAGATAAGATCGGCGGAGTCTTCAATGCGTTTACCGGTAAGGAGGCGACTTGCTATTACATCAAGACGCTGTCGTCGAACATCTGCAGAGGCGCAGAAATTTTGCTCGATATGCTGACTGGTTCGAAGTTCGATCAGGAGGAAATGGACCGGGAAAGACAGGTCATCTGTGAGGAGATCAAGATGGTGAAAGACACGCCTGATGATGACGTGTATGACACGATCTCGGAACTGGTAGCGGGTGGAAATCCTCTGGGAAGAAGTATTCTGGGAACGCCGGAAAGTCTTGCGGGGATCGACCGGAGCAGGCTGGTGGATTATCGGGATCAGATGTATGCCAGAGACAGTATCGTGGTGGCGGTCGCCGGAAATTTTGATGAGGAGGCGATCGAGGCGATCTTTGAAGATCGATTGACGTCGCTGCGTGATAAAAAGCCGAAGAAGGAGATCCAGCTGAAGCCGTATCAGCAGAGTTTCAATGTAAAGGTGCGCGATATCGAGCAGACTCATATCTGCCTGGCAACGCCGGGTATCGCACTGGATGATCCGCGGTATTACGCGTTTGTGCTGCTCAACAGTATTTTTGGCGGAAGCATGAGTTCGCGTCTGTTCCAGAATATTCGGGAGCAGAAAGGACTGGCATATTCGGTATGTTCCATGAATCTGTTTTCCAGCTACTGGGGATTTTTTAGCATTTATGCAGGGGTATCCCCGGAAAAAGCGGAGGAAGCGCTGGATGCGATCCATTACGAGCTGGATACATTGCGGGAAAGCGGTGTGACGGAAGAGGAACTGGCTATGGCGAAAGAGCAGATGAAGAGTTCCTATATCTTTGGGCTGGAAAGTGTCAACAGCCGGATGTTTTCCATCGGAAAGAACAAGCTGCTTCTCGACAGAGTGTATGCCGAGGAGGAAGTGCTGTCTTCCTTTGATCGTGTCACGAGAGAGGATATCCGTGAAGTCGCTGAGATGATCGGCGATTATTCTTCGTACTGCGGCGCTGCTGTTACCGGCAGGGATTTTGATTTAGAAAGGATCGTAAAACATGGAAATTAAGATAAAGTCGGAGTCGGGGATCGTCCCGGCATATGAGACGGCCGGATCTGCCGGCATGGATATTCGTGCATATCTGAAAGAACCGGTGGAACTTCTGCCGGGACAGCGGGCGTTGATCCCGACCGGGATCTATCTGGAGATCCCTGAGGGCTATGAAGTGCAGATCCGTGCCAGAAGCGGTCTGGCCATCAAGCGCGGGATCGGTCTTGTCAATGGCATTGGAACCATCGACAGCGATTACCGCGGGGAAGTAAAGATCGCCCTGATCAACTGGGGCGACGAACCTTTTGTGATCAGCAATGGAGAGCGTGTGGCGCAGATGGTGGCGGCGCGTTATGAGAAAGTGGAATTTACCGTTGCAGAGGAACTTTCGGAAACGGAGCGAGGCAGCGGCGGTTTTGGTCATACAGGAGTGTAGGACTGGTGCAGACCTGCACGAAAACCGTTTGGCGAGATCATCGATCATGATAATAACTGGCAAAAAAAGATCTGTCGCATATACTACCGTGAGGTGGTGTTTATGACAGATTTTTTATTGGTGGAACAGCTGCATCGGATGATGGGTGAATTGCCTCGTCCACGTTTGATGTACCGGAAAGGGATCGGTATGCGGGGATATTTTAAAATCTATCGATCCTTCAAGGAGTATACGAGTGCGGATATTTTTTGCGAGATGGACCGGTCGTTTCCGGTGCGGGCGCGGTTTTCGGCTCTGCTGGGCGATGGGGGAACGGCGGACACCAGGCGGAATATCAAGGGGTTCGCCGTGCGATTGTATTCGGGGGCAGGCGAGTATGATGTGGTGTGTTCGAGCCTGCCGGTGTTTTTTATCAACAGAAGCAGGGATTTTCTGGAGCTGGCAGAATCCATGAGATGCCGCACATGGTTTGATGGGATTGCCTTTGAAAAGTTCTGGCGTTTTGTTATAAAGCATCCGGAAGCTCTCCACTGTGCGCTGCGGCTGTTTTCAGGTGAGGGACTGACAGCATCCTACAGGAGGATCTGCTGGTATTCGGTACATACATGCGTCTGGAACAATGAAAAAGGAGAACAGTTTCTGGTGCGATACAGGTGGATCCCTGAGGGAAATGATCGCAACGGTTTGAAGGAAGGAGATGATCGCATCGGGGAGGAGCGTATCATAGCAGATTTTATGGCAGGATATAACCCGGATGCGGCGCAGGATGATCTGGAAACTGCTGTGGCAGAAGGGGCGTTTCCGGCTTTTGAACTATGGGTGCAGATCATGGATGCCAGCTACAGCAGTCATCCGGAGTATCAGCGCAGGACCGTGTCCTGGAATGAAGCGATTTTTCCTCCAGTCCGGGCTGGTATCCTGAAACTGACAGAAATGGAGCCCTTGGAGCAATCAGAGAAACTGTGTTTTTCGCCTGGTCATCTGGGCCCGGGGATTTCATTGTGGGGAGATGAATTTTCGGATTTCGCGGATTACGCACATAAAGCGGGCGGTGCAGAAAGGGGAGTGCGCACATGAAGGAAATGATCCAGGCAGGTAATTTTTATGATTCATTAGAGGAAAAAGATAAAAAAGAACTGACGGAAGCCATTGCGGAGAGTCTTTTCTTTCAGGAGGAGGCTTTGCAGAAAGATGTAGTGACCCTTCTTGCAAAGGCAGATCTGCGGCTTGCATCTGAAGTGGAGAAGCGTCTTTTGTAAAGCTTTAGAAAAACATTGGGGAAACAGTGCAAAAGCTGGTCTAAACCGCTTTACAAGAGGGTTTGAGATGGTTATTATAAAGGGGAAGGAGGCAGAAAATCCATGATTATCAGAGAAGATTTAGAACAAAGAGAATTTGCAGTTCTTTCTGCCTGTGCAACGAAGGCGGCAGAAAGCCGGGGCAGGGTGCTCCCGGAAGAACAGTGCAGTATACGGACGGATTTTCAAAGGGATAGGGACAGGATAATCCATTCTAAAGCATTCAGACGTCTGATGCATAAAACACAGGTTTTTATTTCCCCGGAGGGCGATCATTTCAGGACGCGTCTGACTCACACCATCGAAGTGTCTCAGATCGCAAGAACGATCGCCAGAGGTGCAGGGTTAAATGAAGATCTGGCAGAAGCCATCGCCATGGGTCATGACCTGGGGCACACCCCTTTTGGACACAGCGGGGAAGCGGTTTTAAATGAGATCTATTCCGGAGGGTTCCATCATAATGAGCAGAGTCTGAGGGTCGTAGATGTTCTGGAATCCGGAAGCAGTTCCCGCAGAGGCATGAATCTGACTTACGAGGTCAGGGATGGTATTTTATGCCACACGGGAAAGGTGCTCCCGGTCACGCCAGAGGGTCAGGTAGTAAGAGTGAGCGACAGGATCGCATACATCAATCACGATATCGATGATGCGCTGCGGAGTGGTATCATCACAACGGATGATCTGCCGAAGGAATGCATCAGAGTCCTGGGAGACACTCATAAGAAGCGGATCGATACGCTGGTGCGTGACATGATCGAAAACAGTTTCGAAAAACCTCAGGCAAAGCTGAGCGAGGAAAAAACGCAGGCCATGAATGAACTGCGCAGCTATATGTTCCAGAATGTGTATCTGAACCAGAACGTAAAAAAGGCTGAAGACCTCAGCAAGGTACGGACGATAATCACCGTGCTGTTCACCTATTTTTCTGAGCATCCGGATCAGCTCCCGGCGGAGCTGGCTGCGATGCGTGGCGAGTTTCCTGATGAAGAACTTGCCAAGGATCACGTGGCAGGCATGACAGATCGATATGCGGTCAGTCTGTATGAAAAACTTTTTTAAAAAAATTCAAGAAATAAAAAAGGAAACAGACGTTTTTTGTCGTATATACAAGTAGGATGTGTTATTGATACAGAAGGGATATCAGGGTGAGCAGTCGAAACCAAACTAATATTGTGGATGAGATCAAAAGCAGGTGTAATATTGTTGATGTGGTAGGCAGGATCGTTCCGTTGAAAAAAGCCGGAAGCAATTACAAGGGAATTTGCCCGTTTCACAATGAAAAGACGCCTTCTTTTGTTGTATCGGAAACAAAGCAGATCTTCACATGCTTCGGCTGCGGCGCAACAGGAGATGTGATCGGTTTCGTGGAGCGGTATTACAGCCTTGATTTCAAAGGGGCTGTGGAGATGCTCGCCAAAGAATACGGTATCTCGCTGGAAGGCGCATTTCGAACCAGCAAAGACAAGGATGAATCATACGAGATCAATCGGCAGGCTGCTATGTTCTTTTTTCGCGCACTGCGGGAGAAAGCAAATCCAGGCTATACATACATGAAAACCCGTGGGATCTCCGAGGATACGATGAACCGGTTTGGGATCGGATATGCCGATGGGGAGTGGCGAAGTCTTTATGACTACCTTCTTCAGAAGGGGATCTCTGAGGACAAGCTGCTTTCACTGGGGCTGATTTCCAAATCAAATGACCGGTGCTTTGACAAATTTCGCAACCGGGTGATTTTTCCCATCATGAATACTGCGGGGAAGGTAATCGGATTCGGGGGCAGGATCATCGGCGAAGGAGAACCGAAATATCTTAATTCACAGGAGTCTGATGTATTTCAGAAGAAAAACAATCTATATGCTTTGAATCTGACCCGTAAGGATGTAAGCCGGGAAGATGCCATCATACTGGTGGAAGGATATATGGACGCAGTATCCCTGTATCAGGCCGGGATCCGCAACATATCGGCTTCGCTGGGCACGGCGCTGACAGAAAATCAGGCTCGTCTGATCAAACGTTACACGAAGAATGTGATCCTTTCATACGATGCCGACCAGGCAGGACAGAACGCAGCATTTCGCGGTCTTGATATCCTGTACCGGGAGGGCTGCCGGGCACGGGTCCTCAAGGTGACGGATGGCAAGGATCCAGATGAATTCATCAAGAAAAACGGCAGAAATGCATTTCTGGATCTGGTGGATCATGCGATACCATATGGAGATTTTAAACTTAACATGGTAAAGCAGCGATATGATATGGAGGATGAGCAGCAGCGGGTGGAGTTCATTCATGAGGCTGTGAGAGTACTGCAGAAGATGAATCCGGTCGAGGCCGATATCTACATCAAAAAGCTTTCAGCGGAGACGAGGATCTCCGAGGGGGCTATAAGATTTGAATACACTGGCAATACTAGTCAGGACAGTGGCGGATCCGCATATGAAGCATATGACAGGTCGGATCACAGAACGGAACGGTTTGGCGGTGATGGCAGATCCGGACGTGAGGATCTGGAAATGAGCCTGACAGAGCAGGATCTGATCAAGCTGATGCTCCGGGATGCCCAATACATGGAACTGCCGGCGGATGTAGCAGGACGGGCTTTCGTCAGTGATGCAGGAAACAGCCTTTACAGGGCTCTGCAGCAGATAGACCGGGGAAGCGGTCACGTAGATTACGACCGGCTCAAGGATTTTCTGGATGAAGATGCAGAAAAGTGTCTTGAGAAGCTTCGGAACGAGCTGGAAACCATTTCAGACGATAAATCGGACACGATTTTTGAAGACTGTATCCACTCTATACGGGCAAAGATCCTGAAAAAAGAGGAAGATGAGATCCTTATGCGGCTTTCCATGGCCGATGAAGAAGAAAATAAAGAAGAAATTATAGCACTGACACAGCAGCTTATGGAAATACAGAAAAAGCGAAGAAATTAGAAGGGGGCTTACGAATTCAATATGGAAAAGAAAAAAGCAACAAAACAGGCAGAAACAGAAAAGAATAACGGTGCAGAAAGTCATGTTCTGGACGATGCAGTGAAACAGAGCATCATCAAAGATCTGACGGAAAAGGCCGGAGGCAAGGGCAAGAAGACGCTGAGCTATACGGATGTTTCCAATCGTCTGGGCGATATCGATCTTGATAAGGATCAGATGGATGAAATCTATGACGCTCTGATCGGAAAAGGCATTGAGATCGTTATGGAAAATGAGCCTGATGATCTGGATCTGATGGAAATCGACGATGAAGATGTGGATGATCCGGAAGTTGATGCCGTTATCGCAGAAAACCCGGAAGCTAAGGAAATCGATCTGGAAGCCACTATTTCCAAGAATATTGCGGTAGATGACCCGGTACGTATGTACTTGAAGGAAATCGGTAAAGTCCCTCTTCTGACCGCACAGGAGGAGATAGATCTGGCAAAAAGGATGGAAGCAGGAGATGAGTATGCGAAGCAGAAGCTTTGTGAAGCCAACCTGCGTCTTGTTGTCAGCATAGCCAAGAAATATGTGGGTCGCGGGATGTTGTTCCTGGATCTGATACAGGAAGGAAACCTGGGTCTGATCAAGGCAGTAGATAAATTTGACTGGACAAAAGGATATAAATTCAGTACGTATGCGACATGGTGGATCCGTCAGGCCATCACCAGATCTATCGCAGATCAGGCGAGAACTATTCGTATTCCGGTCCATATGGTTGAAACGATCAATAAGCTGATACGCGTTTCCCGTCAGCTGCTGCAGGAGGAAGGCAGAGAACCGACCCCGGACGAGATCGCAGAAGAAATGGGCATCTCGGTGGAAAAAGTCCGTGAAATCCTGAAAATTGCACAGGAGCCGGTTTCACTGGAAACTCCGATCGGAGAAGAGGAAGACAGCCATCTGGGCGACTTTATCCCGGATGATGATGCTCCGGCACCGGCGGAAGCGGCTGCTTTCTCTATGCTGAAAGAGCAGCTGGTAGATGTGCTTGGCACTTTGACAGAAAGAGAACAGAAGGTTCTGAAGCTGCGGTTCGGCCTGGAAGATGGACGGGCAAGAACCCTGGAAGAGGTCGGAAAGAAGTTCGATGTTACAAGAGAACGTATTCGTCAGATCGAAGCGAAGGCGCTACGGAAGCTGCGGCATCCGACCAGAAGCAAGAAATTAAAGGACTATCTGGAGTAAGCAGGGAATATAGATATGATCAAGCTAAATGACAGACTGCAGATCATTGCAGAGCGATTAAAAGATGAGAAAACCATGGCCGATATCGGAACCGACCATGGTTTTTTGCCAGTATTTCTATTACAGAGTGGACAGTGTGATCGGGTGATCCTGGCAGATATCAGTGTGCCTTCTCTGGCAAAAGCGGAGGAAAACTGCAGACGGTACTTCACGGGAGAGTACGAAGAGTGTGCCGCACGTGCGGAGTTTCGCGCGGGTGACGGGCTTACGGTATTAAAACCGGGTGAGGTCGATGCTGTCGTGATCGCCGGAGTTGGAGGAAAACTGATCACGGAACTCTTAGAGCGGGACATGGAACATACCTGTTCTTTTCGAAAGTATGTTTTTCAACCGCGGATCGGACAGGGGATCTTGAGAAAATGGCTCTGCGACCACGGTTTTCACATCATTCATGAGGATCTGGTGGAAGAAGGTCATTTCATACCGGAAATCATTACAGCGATTTCTCCTGAAACAGCAGGATCGGCTGATGAAAAGAAAGACCCTGTGAAATGTCTGACGGAAGATGTTTTAGCATGTGCATCAGAGTCTGAACGGCAGATGGAGATCTTTTATCAGATCCCGCCGTGGATCGTATCGGCAGGCGGACCTGTGGAGGATTTTTTACTGCGTATGCTGGAGCGCGAACAGTCCGTTCTGGAACAGATCATGATGTCAAAGGAACGAAACCGGGCATCGGAGGAAATACGATGTGATAATATTTATTATTTAAAGGATCTGCTGAGGCAGGTTCGTGAGAGAGGGGCGATGTGTGATGGTGCGAAATGAGAAAAAAGGGATGACAGCCGGCGAGATCGCAGATAAGATTTGCGAGATCGCGCCGGAGGCTTTGCAGGAAACCTGGGACAACAGTGGATTTCTGGCTGGATCCCGGAAGCACCCGGTCACAAAGGTGCTGACCTGTCTTGATCTGGATTTTTCGGTTTTAAAAGAAGCGGAACGGTTGGGATGTGAAATGATCGTAACGCATCATCCGTTACTGTTTTCGGGGATCAAAAAACTTACGGACGAAGATCCGGCGGGAAGATTGATCCGTCAGCTGGTGCAGCATGATATCGCTGTCTATTCCTGCCATACACCGTTCGATAAGACAAAAGGTGGTAATAACGATGTACTGGCTGGCGTTCTGAAACTTTCTAATGTGCGGAATCTGGCAGGAGAAAAGGTGGGTTCCCCCGAGGATATGGTGATGCGCAAGGCGGAAGCGGATATTGGAAGATGCGGAGAATTCAGGCGGCCGATCAGTGTAGAAGAACTGGTGGAGCGTCTCAGCGAAGGTCTTGGTATTCGTCCGGAATCGATACGTATCGCGACAGGAGATCGCGAAGGAGCAGATGGATCGGAACTGCGTTTTCACAAAGCGGGATTATGCACCGGTGCAGGGGCAGATCTTCTGCCGATGGCGCAAAAGCTTGGATGCGATGTCTTTGTGACAGGAGATGTAAAATATCATGAAGCTCAGGAGGCTGCGGCGTATGGGATCTGCCTTATCGATGCTGGTCATTACGGGACAGAAAAGCTGTTTGGAAAGACGATGCAGTCTATGCTGACATCGATGCTGCCGGCTCGTGTGGAGGTGCTGGCTTCCGGTGTGGATCTGGATCCGTTTCAGCTGGGATAAGTGGTAGAGGAAACAGGAGTAAGAGATGAGATTTGCTTTAGTGGATGACAAGAAAGAATTACGCGATCATGTTGCGATGCTGCTGGGAGAGTTCGCAGCGGAGCAGCGGCTGCATTACAAACTCGATTGTTTCGCAAGCGGTGAGGATTTTTTGAATCATTTCACGGCACACAGCTATGATATTATCTTTATGGATATTTTTATGGATGGGATGGATGGTGTGGAAACGGCGGAGCAGATCCGCAAATTTGACAGCCATGTGATCCTGATTTTCCTGACATCAAGCTAGGATCATATGAAAAATGCGTTTTCGTGTCATGCCTTTGATTATGTGGAAAAACCAGTGGATCTGGAACAGATCACGAATTGTCTTCTCGATGCACTGAAAATCATTCCCAATAAGGATCAGTTTTTCTCATTTCTGTACAACAACCTGGAAATCAGATTGATGTATTCAGAAATCGTATGTCTGTATGCGGATAATCACAGTACGAGGATCTATGATGTCGATGGAAACGAATACCGTCCAAGAATGTACTATGGCGTACTGGCAGAGCAGCTGATCGAGGATGAGCGTTTCCTGCAGGTGAGTCGCGGGGTTTTGTGCAATATGGATCATATTCTGGAAATGTCCAAGCGGGATTGTAAGTTGTCCTGCGGGATCACGGTACCTATTACGATGCGCAATGCGACAAAACTGAAGCAGCAGTGGCGTGATTACGAATTCGCTAAGATCCGAAGAAGTTCCGAAGAAAGGGGAAGAAAATGAACCAGGTTTATCTGGCAGAATTCATTCAGTATTTATGCTTGATACCGGCGGCCGCGATCTGCTTTCTTCCGATGAAAAACCAGTTGAAGTATTCCGCTAAAACGACTGCGGGTATCGCTGCAGGAGGAATCACATCGCTTTCACTGGCAGGTATTTTTTCGACCTTATCGCTGGGCGTGAATGGAGATCTGGTGTTCTTTGCTGTAATTATAATGTGCTTTGTGTTTTATTACAGGATGGTCAAGTGCGGTCTTGGCGAAAAGCTGGCTATATTTTTCCTGGCAATCGCACTTTTATCGTTTATGTCGGATTACGCCATCACTGTAGATGCATGGATACATCCAACAGAAAATAGGTCCGATTCCTGTGTTATGGCGACGGGAGTGCAGCTGATTTTCAGTGTGAGCCTTACATTGCTGCTTGCTCATTTGCTGCTGAAATACGGATGCCGGCTCGTGGATCAACTGTTCCATGCCAGAGTCTGGTATGTTATGATCCCGGCACCTCTCATATTTTCTGCCGGCAATTATGTCATTCAGCCAAGGGATTACAGTCATTTGTATTTCGGTAATATGTTTTTCCTGTATCTGTTTGTGCTAAGCGGTATGTTTTTGCTGATGCTGATCATCTATGTGAGTTTTTACTTTGTGGCGATGGAACTGATCCAGAGCCTGGATCAGCGAGAGAGGATACAGCTTATGCAGATGCAGGAGCATCAGTATATTGCCCAGCAGACATACATAGAAGAATCGTCCAGGATACGGCATGATTTTAGACAATCAGCCATTACGATGCTGAATCTGGCGGAACAAAATGATGTGGAGGCGCTGAAAGACTATCTTCAGAGTTTTGTTGCGGATCTGCCGCAGAATGAGATCAGAGCATGGTGTCGTAACCTTTCTGTCAATGCACTGCTGAATTATTATGAAACGCTGCTGGAGATGTACGGCGTGCGCAGACAGTGGGAGATCTCCCTTTCAGACTGCAAAATTTCCGACAATGACCTTTGTAGTATGCTGGGGAATCTGCTGGAAAATGTGTATCACGGTTGTCTTACTGCAAAAGAGAGTGAGCGTTTCCATCACTTTTCGGTGTTATTAAAAAATGAACGTGACCTGTATATTGTTTCATCAAACAGCTTCGATGATGAGGTACGAAAAAAAGACGGAAAATATGCTTCGTCCAGAAAAGACGGTTCGGGAATCGGACTTTCTTCGATTCGGATCACCGCAGAAAAATATAATGGTACTGCTCGTTTTTCTCATGACGATAAGGTTTTTTACATCGATGTCGTGATGGAGGTATGACGGTAAAGCAGTATACAGCCTGCGGAGCAGGCTTTGCATAAAAAAATACCCGCTCAGGAGCATCCTTTGAATAATGGATGTTTTCTGAGCGGGTTTTAGTTATGTGATTCGTAATGGTTTTGTCATTTTGTTCGCTGCGGTTTATTCCTGTGCAGCTTTGTTCTGATATCTTGCAGGACCTGCGATCTTGCGCATGATGATAAGCGCGATAAAGAGCAGAACCAGTGCAGACGGCAGCGTGATAGCTGTGCAGGCAGCCAGTCCCAGTTTGCCGGTAAAACCTGCGATGATATATCCGATCAGGCAGCATACGGCTACGGTGCAGGCATATGGTACCTGAGTTCCAACGTGTTTCAGGTGGTTGCACTGTGCACCAGTAGACGCCAGGATCGTCGTGTCGGAGATCGGGGATGTGTGATCGCCGAATACGGAGCCTGCAAGTGTAGCGGACAGTGTTACGATCAGCAGTTCCGGTGCAGCTACTTCGCAGATGGAGATGATGATAGGGATTAGGATCCCGAAAGTTCCCCATGCCGTTCCTGTCGAGAAGGAGAGGAAGCATGCCACTACGAATATCAGTGCCGGAAGGATGCCGACCGGTACACCGGATGTCTCTACCAGATGTGCTACGTAAGGACCTGTGGAAAGCAGATCTCTGCAGACGCCGCTGATGGTCCATGCCAGCGTCAGGATGATACATGCTGCTACCATGGAGTTTACTCCTGGATTGATGCATTTGAAAAAGTCACGGAATGTCAGGACTTTTCTAAGCATAAAGTAGATGAAGGAGAAGATCAGCGTAACCAGCGCACCCAGTGCCAGTGCAGTTCCGGCGTCGGTGTTTCCGAACGCATCGAAAAGGCTCATCTTTTCTTCGCCCCAGTATCCGCCTACATACAGCATGGACAGGATGCAGGCTACGATCAGGAACAGGATCGGTATAACCAGGTCGCAGATCTTGCCTTTGGAGTTCTCCAGCTGTTCCAGAAATTCTTTTTCTGCGATGCCCTGTTCCAGTCTTCCTTCATGAATCCCTTTTGTTGCAGCCATTTCCGCCTTGAGCATCGGGCCGAAGTCCCCGTTCTTGCGGATCGCCATGTAGAATACCATGAAGATGGTCAGGATGGCATACAGGTTCATCGGGATGGATGACAGGAATGCGGTCATTCCGCTGTGGGATGCTGATTCTGGATAATATGACATTACGGATGCTGCCCATGATGAAATCGGTGCGATGATACAGATCGGCGCTGCAGTAGCATCGATGAGATATGCCAGCTTTTCCCGGGACATATCGAAACGGTCTGTTACCGGACGCATAACGGTACCTACTGTCAGGCAGTTGAAATAGTCATCGATAAAGATCAGGATCCCCAGAAAGGCTGTAGCAACCGATGCGCTTCGTTTGCTTTTAAGTTTTTTTACAGCCCATTCTCCGTATGCGCGGGAACCTCCGGCACGGTTTACCAGTGCTACAAGAATACCCAGCAGACAGAGGAATATGATCATTGTTGTGTTATCTCCCAGCTTTGTGGCCATCAGCTGTGTCGTTGTGTCGAAAATGCCAACGATCCCGGTTCCTGTGGAAAAGGCATAGATCGTTGTACCCGACAAGATGCCAAGCACGAGGGAGAATACCACCTCTTTTGTGACCAGTGCCAGTACGATGGCGACCACAGGTGGCACGATGGAAAGTATACCAGCATTTATTGCTTCTAATTCCATTGGTGTTGTTCCTCCTTGATTTGTGAAATAACCTTTGTAAATAATAATGATACGACATAAATGACGTGTTTTTTTAGTATATCATTGTAAAAGAAGAAAAGCAATGAAAACAGAAGAAATACTGAGCAGTTGGAAAATATGAGGAATGTGCTCTGCTTCGCACTAAGCTGTAATTGTCCTTTACAAAATGTAGTTTGTATGATATAAATTTCTAGGAACAATTGGATTTTATATTTTGGGTAAGGCAGACAATCGCGTGCATCTTTGGGATGTATGAGGAAAGTCCGGGCTCCGCAGGGCAAGAATGCCGGATAACGTCCGGCGCAGGTAACTGTAGGGAAAGTGCAACAGAAACATTCCGCCGAAACGGGTAATGCCGTGGTAAGGTTGAAATTGTGAGGTAAGAGCTCACAGGGAGATATGGTAACATATTTCTCGTGTAAACCCCATTCGGAGCAAGACCAAATAGGGCAGAAAAAGCGGCGGCCCGTCGCTGCCCGGTAGGTAGGTCGCATGAGCTTTCTGGTAACAGGAAGCCAAGATAGATGATTGTCAGATACAGAACCCGGCTTACGCCTTGCCCATTCTATTTTTGTTTTGACAACCTTCGGGACAAGAAAGGAGCTGGACGCACTATGAGAAGAAACATTGCACTCTGCATCGTGTTTTCGATCATTACATTTGGAATATACGAGATCTACTGGTTCATCGTTGCGACGAATGAAATCAACCGCATGACTCGTCATCCCAACCAGACGTCCGGAGGGATTGCATTTCTGCTGAGCCTGATCACTTTCGGGATCTACAGCTATTACTGGGCCTGGAAACTGGGAGAAAAGTCAGACATGCTCAAGAATCGGTATCTGGAATACAGAAGTACAGATACACGGGTGCTTTATCTGGTGCTGCAGCTGTTAGGATTTCAGATCATAAACCTGGCTCTGGTGCAGTATGAATTTAACAAGGCAGATGATATTCAGAGAGGAAATTACTTCGGAGAGTATACGTGTCCGTATTAAAAATCTCGGAATAGATCCGAGTGGTTTTAAACCAAAAAACGCGGCGGTGAAATCTGGGATAAATGGATAATTCTGAATCATTAGGTAAACTCACCCAAAGCCTTGCAAAATAAAGGGATTCAGAAAACGGCAAAAAAAAGATCGAAAAAAATCAAGAAAAATTTCAAAAAAAGCTTGCAAAAATCGCAAAACGATGTATAATGAAATAGTCGCGTCAAGGAAAACAAAAAACTTGCGGATATGGCGGAATTGGCAGACGCGCACGGTTCAGGTCCGTGTGAGGGCAACTTCATGGAGGTTCGAATCCTCTTATCCGCACCAATAAAAACTCAGAGCTTTTGCTCTGAGTTTTTTTTAGCGACAACAGTTGCAGGCAAAAAGAGAAAGTACAACAAATAGGGTATGGTGCGTGATCTGGGAAATCATGAATTCCCAGATTGCGAAAAAAATGATCTTGATTTGGATTTTTTACGGCTTATGAGCTGCTTCTTCATTCATGAATTCCCATTTTCTAAAATAAAACAGCAAGCTGGGAACTGCTTTACAAGATATTTACAATGTAGAGAAAAACAGTTCCCAGATGAATAGTTTCTATGTCTTTCGAGGAATCATAGCGAGTGCTGCGCATGGATCTTGAAACCTTTACAGTAACGAACTTCCCATATAGCTTTGAAAAAATCAAATCTGGGAATTCATGACGCGAGCAGACATCTGAATCGAGAGATTGATTCCCAATTAGGTCAGAAAATTTTCGATCTGGGAATTCATAACGTGAGCAGATGTTAGCAAGCCGTTTACCCCAGCCCTACATCCAGAGCCATCATCATAGTAAAGCCGATGGCAAAGAAGAGGGTGCCCAGGTTGGAGTGGCGACCCTGAGACATTTCAGGGATGAGTTCTTCTACGACGACGTAGAGCATGGCTCCGGCGGCGAAACTGAGAAAATAAGGCAGGAAGGCGATGATGTGCTGGGCCGCCAGGATGGTCAGGAGGGCACCGATGGGCTCAACGATACCAGAAAGAGTTCCGCAGAGAAAGGCTTTTGACTTGCTCATGCCCTCGGCTCGCAGGGGCATGGAGATAATGGCTCCTTCCGGGAAGTTCTGGATGGCGATGCCCAGGGAGAGAGCCAGTGCACCGGCGGCAGTGATCTGTACATTTCCGGACAGGTAGCCTGCGTACATGACGCCGACGGCCATGCCTTCCGGGATGTTGTGGAGTGTGACGGCCAGTAGCAGCATGGTAGAGCGCTGCAAATGGGTTTTTGGTCCTTCTGTCTGTTCACAGTTTCTATGGAGATGAGGGATGACGTGATCCAGCAGAAGCAGAAACAATATACCGCACCAGAATCCGATCACGGCAGGGGCGAAGGAGAGTCGCCCCATTCCGGAGGCTTGTTCAATGGCAGGGATCAGCAGGCTCCACACTGAAGCGGCTACCATGACACCTGCGGCGAAGCCGGTCAGAGCACGCTGCAAAGATTCGCTCAATGCTTTTTTCAGAAAGAATACGCACGCGGCTCCCAGTGTGGTTCCGAGAAAAGGTATTAAAATGCCATAAAATGTATTCATATGGGATCTCCTACATTAGGGGGGTAGTCAAAACTAACTGAATCGATAGCCTCATTTTACCACACTGGGCATCGATTTGCAATTTTGATTGTATAACCTGCAAATTTCTGTTATACTGGTGAAGCTGATGCGTCAAAAGCGCGCATTTAGGGGTTTACGGACTAAGAGATGATGGTATTGTTCAAGTCATTTTTTAGGAGGAACGGAAATTATGTTAGATGTTATTCACTCATGGATCCTGGCGATCAGCGGTGTGCTGTATCAGCCATGGTTCGTACCAGTGTTCCTGATCGTAGGCGGGCTGTACTTTACATTCCGGTGTAAATTCATCCAGGTTCGTCTGTTCAAGGAATCTTTTAAAGTTATTGCTGAAAAACCGAAAAGTGAAAATGGGATCTCTTCTTTTGGAGCGCTGATGGTTTCCACGGCATCCAGAGTCGGGACCGGAAATATTATCGGAGTAGCGACAGCAATCTGCCTGGGAGGTCCAGGCGCAATTTTCTGGATGTGGCTGACGGCCTTTATCGGTGGAGCGACCGCCTTTATAGAATCTACGCTGGCGCAGATCTATAAGAAACGTGATAAAGACGGATCCAGTTACGGTGGTCCCGCATTCTACATGCAGACAGCACTGAAGCAGAGATGGCTGGGTGTGATCTTTTCCTTTTTGATCATCATGATCTACGCTGTAGGATACAATATGCTGGCTGCCTACAACCTGCAGTCCACATTTGCAGCGTTCAGCTTCTACGATGCAGGCGTGACGCCGAAACTCATAGGACTGATCCTGGCGATCCTCTTCGGCGTTATCGTGATCGGTGGAGCCAAGAGACTCGTTCGTGTCACTGCCGTTATGGTTCCGGTGATGGGCGTTATTTACGTGCTGGTATCACTGCTGATCATGGCACTCAATATCACAAACATCCCGCACATGTTTGCAATGATTTTCAAGAGCGCATTCGATTTCCCTTCTATTTTCGGAGGATTCGCAGGCTCCTGCATTATGTGGGGTATCAAAAGAGGTCTGTACTCCAACGAGGCTGGTATGGGTTCTGCTCCGAATGCTGCCGCAAAAGCAGATGTTTCTCATCCGGTAAAACAGGGGCTGGTGCAGATGCTTTCTGTATTTATCGATACGCTTTTGATCTGTTCAGCAACGGCATTCATGTGTCTGAGCACCAATATCGATCCGGTAAAATACGCGGTAGATGGATCAGCAGATGCAGCTGGTTATGTGCAGGCATCCATGGGCGATGCACTGGGAAGCTTCGGCCCGATTTTCCTGGCAGTAGCAATGTCGCTGTTCGCGTTCACGACGCTGATCGGAAACTATTCCTACTGTGAAGGATGTCTGGAATTCATCATCAGAAGAGTACCGAGCAGAGGAGAACTTCTGGTTTTCAGAATCATCGCTACGGCCGTTGTGTACATCGGTGCTGTGGCAAGTGCAGCATTCGTATGGGATACTGCGGACATGCTGCAGGGCATGATCGTAGTTGTGAACGTACCGACTATCCTGATCCTGGGAGGCACTGCCGTAAGATGTCTCAACGACTATGTAAAACAGCGTAAGGAAGGCAAGGATCCGCATTTTATCGCCAAGGATATCGGCGTCAAGGAAGATACGGATTTCTGGAAATAATGTTGCGTCATAATAGAATCTGCGAGGAGAGACCATCAGGGAAGACGGTCTCTCTTTTTTCTGCAAAGCGCACTGCCGGAGGCTTTGCAGGATCCTCGGGCAATACTTTTGCAAAGGTCTCTGCTTGCATATCGAGCCGTGGTAGAGTAAAATGTAATGTCGTGGGGAAGAAGGAAGTTTAGAAAATAAATAACAGGTGGTATTGGGTGTGAACAAATTTATCGTTAATGTGATAATAAAGTTTATAGTAGTTCTGATTTGTGGAACGATCGCATTTCTATGCGTGTATCATGATTACAGCTTGTACAGCAAGCCGATCGGGAAAATAACCACGGTCAAAACCAGTGGCGAGAAACAGCAGATCCAGGCAGAAATCAAAAATGGAGAAGAGAAAGGTCAGTTCAGAGATATCGAGTTAAAATATGATAAGGCTCTCGTTTATGATCAGAAATATCATAAAGGAGATGTGGTGTTTCTGGATTCGGAATTGAAAACGATCACAGGTGTCAAACGTGATCACTGGGTAGCTGCTGCGGTCATTCTTTTGCTGGGTATGCTGCTTGGCTTCGGAGGTCGAAAGGGCTTTTTTACTACGGTGTGCTTTGTGGCGGATATCGTGATCTTTATTGCCATGACGCTGCTGTATGTAAAGGGTGTCGATATCCTGCTGATGACGGTAGTATCCTGCCTGCTCTTTGCTTTTATCCTGTTGTTTCTGGTCAGCGGGGCAAGCAGAGTTACATTGATCTCTTTTTTTGTAACCATCGGAGCACTTGCAGTCGTAGGGCTGCTATGTTTTGCCCTGATCTGGAAGACAGCCAATATGGGGTATGAATATTTAGATTTTCTTCCGGAGCCATATACTGTAAAGCAGGCAAATCATTTATTCCTTTCGCAGATAATGATCGGATGTCTGGGTGCGATCATAGATATTGCAGTGACGATCACGGCATGCTCGGTAGAACTGATCCGCAAGACACCTGATATCAGTACGAAAGCTCTCGTGGATTCGGCGAAAGAGGTGGCAGACGATATAACGGGAACTATGATAAATGTTGTGTTCTTCACGAATCTGGCTGCCATCATACCGATTTTCATTATTTCCATGAGGAATGATATCGGTTTTGTTACTGTTTTGAAATACGATGCCTTTTTTGAGATCACGCGGTTTCTTGCCGGAGCAATAGGGATACTGATCACCATCCCGCTTTCTGTGATGGCGTCTTCCATGTTTTTAAGGAAGGGAGAAAAAAGATGATGATTTCAGTTTTGTGCATCGTTTTGGTAGCCCTCTGTCTTTTGGTTGGAGGGGATCGCACTGCGAAAACGCTTATGACCTTGTCCTTGAACGCGATCGTTTTAGTTGCCGTGATCTGGGCGATTTCTTTAGGACTTCCGCCGATGATAGTTTCCATTGCGGCGATACTGATCGTAATTTGTATTACTATATTTTATCAAAATGAAGTAAACGATAAAACGCGGGTTGCGTTTATAGCTGTGATCGTTATTGCAGCAGTCATGCTGGCACTGATCGCAGTATTCGTTTATGGGGGACACCTGCAGGGAATGTCTTTTGTGGGGGAAAATAAAATCAGGCAGTCAAATGGCTACAGCGGGGATATCGGTGTCGATATGTTTGCTATCGCGATACTGGTGATGCTGTGGACTCTTGTTGGTGCCATAGTTGATACTGCGATGGCGATCGTTTCCGGAGTTTATGAAATCGCAAGGCATAATCCCGAATATGAACAAAGAGAACTGATCCTTTCGGGGATGAAGATAGGAGGCAGTATTTTAAGTTCCACCGTAAATACGCTGTTCTTCATATTTGCAGGAGAATATTTGATTTTATTTATCAATTTCAGCATGTATTATTCACTGGAAGTCATGATAAATTCAAGAGAATTTGCAGAGGGGATCATAAATATCATTATCAGTGCGGTGGGATGTATCGCGATCATACCGGCAGCATCCTGCCTGGCAGCGTATCGATTCAGTAAAAAGATAATTTAACTGGGCATATGGAATAAAAGTTTTCGCATTACAGGAGGAAGAGCGGGGATGAATCAGAAAGAATTACGTGAAATCAGAAAACGTTTTACACTAGATAAAGACAGCATCAGCCATGTGTACGGCTGTTATGTCAATGCGGCAAAGGATATTGTGGCGCGCATGGACATGTCCATGGGGCTTATGGAGCAGGAGGAAGCGGAACTGTATCTGAAACTTCTTAAAAAATCGATTTCCGGTACGCTGGGAAAGAACCTGCTGG
The DNA here is from genome assembly GCF_014306095.1 of Lentihominibacter faecis. Classification (GTDB taxonomy): domain Bacteria; phylum Bacillota; class Clostridia; order Peptostreptococcales; family Anaerovoracaceae; genus Lentihominibacter; species Lentihominibacter faecis. The sequence continues at coordinate 33,309 of NZ_JACRWC010000056.1, read as the reverse complement.
ATATCGAGTTTTCCACGAAACAGGTGGAGGACAGCGATGAGCATCGGCTTTTACAGGCTCTCAGGCAGTCCCATCTTCGAGATGAAGATATGAGGGAATTGTTTTATAAGAGGGTCATTGCGTCGCTGGATTTCGGCGACGACAGCTATGTGATCCTGCTGGCGAGCGATTCTTATGATATTCCGTTCAAGGGACGTGACGATGAGCTTTGGGAGGAAGGATCAAACGAGGTGTTTGACTATATCATCTGCTGCATATGTCCTGTAAAGGATGCCAGGGCGTCCTTACGTTACTTTGCAGAAGAACAGAATTTCCGGGGAGCATCGTCGGGACATGTGCTGGGGAATCCGGAGCTGGGATTTATGTTTCCATCGTTTGATGACCGAAGCACCAACATCTACAATGCACTGTATTACAGCCGCGGGCTTGTGGATATTCATCATGAATTCATTGACGGGATCTTTCATATCGAAAAGTCGCCTATGTCTGCGGGAGCACAGCAGCATGCTTTCACTGATGTGCTTTGCGAATCCCTGGGAGAAGACTGCAGCTGGACGTGGTCAAGGCGGTCCACGGGCAGATCAGGCAGCAGCTGCTGGTTCATAAGGAAAGCAAGGATCCGGAAGTGCCGGAGCTGTTTGTGGAGGATCTGGATGACGTGCTCAAGCACAGCGGTGTGCCGGAAGAAAAGGTGGAGATTTTCAATGAAGCCTGCCGCAAAGAGTTTGGTGATCAGTCCATCCTGAACCCGATCAATGTAATGGAAAGCAAGAAATTCGAGATGAAGACGCCGGAGGTGAAGATCACGGTGGATCCGGAATATACATACCTGATCACGACTCAGGAAATCGATGGAAGACAGTATTTGCTGATCCCGGCAGGGGAAGGTGTTACGGTCAACGGGATCGATATCAGTGTAGGAGATGGCGAGGAAGAGCCGGAAGAAGCCTAAACAGCATAAGAAATATAACGCCGGGAGGAGCCTTTGCAGGAAACTTTGCAGAATCTGCAGAAAGTCCCGGAGGACAGAGAGATTTGTATTGCAAAACAAGTATCAGTATGGTAACATAAGTTGTTAGTAATTTTACCTGCGGCTCAGTCGGACGACACTCCGACGGCGTCTGGGCTTCAGGCGTATCAAAACAAGGAGGAAGACGAACATGATTACAACAGAAAAAAAAGCAGAAATCATCAAAGAGTATCAGACAAAAGAAGGAGATACAGGTTCTCCGGAAGTACAGGTTGCTATCCTGACTTACAGAATCAACGATCTGAACGAACACCTGAAAGTTCATAAGAAGGATCACCACTCCAGAAGAGGACTTCTGAAGATGGTAGGACAGAGAAGAAACCTTCTTAATTACCTGAAAGAGAAGGATCTGCAGAGATACAGAGATCTTATCGCTCGTTTAGGTTTAAGAAAGTAAATCAACTTGATAATTTAGACGGGGCTTTCATTCCCCGTCTTTATTTTTATATCAGGTGCATAAGCATCTGAGATGTTTAAGAGTAAGAGCAAATAAACAGGAGGTAGTTGTTTATTATGAAATTCACTGATTACAGAACATTCAAGACTGCCATCGGCGGTAAGCTGCTGGAGCTTGAAATTGGCAAAGTCTGCGAACTGGCCAATGGACAGGTTATGGTAAGATACGGCGATACAGTCGTAAACGTAACGGCGTGCGCGTCCAAGGAGCCAAGACCGGACATCGATTTTTTCCCGCTGTCTTGCGATTATGAGGAAAAAATGTACGCAGCAGGAAAGATTCCGGGCGGATTTATAAAGAGAGAAGGAAGACCTAGCGAAAAGGCGATCCTCAATTCCCGTCTGATGGACAGACCGCTTCGTCCGCTGTTCCCGAAGGGTTTCTTCAATGACGTGCAGGTCGTTGCGACAGTCATGTCCGTAGACGATGACGCACCTTCCGAAATCGCTGCTATGATCGGATCTTCCGTAGCACTGGCTATTTCGGATATTCCGTGGGAAGGCCCGACAGGTTCGGTTCTCATCGGAATGGTAGATGGACAGTTCATCGTGAACCCGTCTTTAGAACAGAGGGAAGCAAGCACGATGCATCTGGTGGTTTCTGGAACGAAAGAAGCAATCATGATGGTAGAAGCAGGTGCACAGGAAGTGCCGGAAGATACTATCCTGGACGCTATCATGTTCGCACATGAAGAAATAAAGAAGATCGTTGAATTCATCGAAGAAATCGTAAAAGAAGTCGGCAAGCCTAAGATGGAAATCGAACTGTATAAGGTTCCGGAAGACATCGAAGCTGCTGTCAGAGAATATGCAGAAGACAAGATGAGAGCTGCCATCCAGACTTACGACAAGATGGAACGTCTGGACAATATGGACGCTGTAGAAGCTGAAACAAAAGAACATTTTGAAGAAATCTATCCGGATAACGGCAAGGATATCGGCAATGTGCTTTACACCATTACAAAGGAACAGGTAAGAAAGATGATCCTGGACGACGGTATCCGTCCGGATAACAGAAAACGCACGGAAATCCGTCCGATCTGGTGTGACACTCATGTACTGCCGAGAACTCACGGCTCCGGTCTTTTCAAGAGAGGACAGACTCAGGTGCTTTCCGTTGCTACCGTAGGGCCGCTCAGCGAAGCGCAGACTATCGACGGCATCAATGAACAGACTGAAAAGAGATACATGCATCACTACAACTTCCCGCCGTATTCCGTAGGAGAAGCAGGAAGAATGAAGAGCCCGGGCAGAAGAGAGATCGGACATGGTGCACTGGCGGAAAGAGCACTGCTGCCGGTACTGCCGAGTGAGGAAGATTTCCCGTATGCGATCCGTGTCGTATCGGAAGTGTTATCCTCTAATGGATCTACTTCTCAGGCATCGGTATGCGGAAGCTGTCTGGCACTGATGGATGCAGGCGTTCCTATCAAGGCTCCTGTAGCTGGTATTGCGATGGGTCTTATCGAGCGCGTGGAAGAAGACGGAAGCAGCAAGATGGCGATCCTGTCCGACATCCAGGGGATGGAAGACTTCCTGGGCGATATGGACTTCAAGGTTGCAGGTACTGCAAAGGGCGTTACGGCGATCCAGATGGACATCAAGGTTCATGGCCTTTCCAAGGAAGTTCTGCAGAACGCTTTGAAACAGGCATATGAAGGAAGAATGCATATCATGAAGGAAATGCTGGACGAGCTGCCTGCTCCGAGAGAAGAAATGTCACCATATGCACCGAGGATCATCTCCATGCATATCGATCCGGATCACATCCGTACTGTCATCGGACCGGGAGGCAAGACTATCAATCGCATCATCGCAGAAACCGGTGTCAAGATCGATATCGACGATACTGGTCTGGTTTATATCGCAGCGCCTGATATGAAGAGCGCAGAGGCTGGCGTAAGAGAGATCGAGCTGCTGACCAAAGAACCAGAACCGGGCGAGATCTACGAAGGCAAGGTAACTCGTATCATGAACTTTGGGGCATTTATCGAGATCCTGCCGGGAAAAGAAGGTCTGCTTCATATTTCCAAGATGGCAAAACATCGTGTAGAGAAGGTAGAAGACGAAATGAATATCGGTGATATCGTGAAGGTCAAGGTAACGGAAATCGACAGCCAGAACCGTATCAACCTTTCGAGAAAAGAACTGCTGTAAGAGAGGGCAAAGTCTGTTTTATGGCGACAAGATAGAAACGATACAAAAGAGCCGGGAGAGAATCCTTTAGGATTCTTTCCCGGCTCTTTTTGACTTTGATTCTTTTATCGATTCACAGGCGGCAGGTGGCTTGCGGTGTGCCGCAGGCTATACCAGCGGCTTTCCGGTCATTTCTGCCGGGATATCCAGATGCATCAGCTTCAGGATGGTCGGCGCTATGTCGCACAGGCGACCACCGTCTTTTAGCTGCTTAGGTTCATTGGCAATGTGGAGCAACGGTACATCGTTGAGGGAGTGAGCCGTTACCGTATTACTGTCTTTATCCAGCATCACATCGGCATTGCCGTGATCTGCCGTCAGCAGGATCTGACCGTCCTTTGCCAGGATGGAGTCTACGATCTGCGGTACGCACTTGTCCAGGGCTTCGATGGCTTTTTTTGCAGCCTCTATGACACCTGTATGACCAACCATATCGGCGTTGGCAAAATTCAGGATGATCAGATCGTATTTATCTGTTTCGATGGCTTCCAGAACTTTTTCTGTTACCTCATAAGCGCTCATTTCCGGCTGCAGGTCGTATGTGGCCACCTTCGGGGAAGGAACCAGGATGCGGTCTTCGTTGCGGTTAGGTGCTTCCACACCACCGTTGAAGAAGAAAGTTACATGGGCGTATTTTTCTGTTTCCGCAATACGCAGCTGGGTCAGTCCCTGATCCGCGATATATTCTCCCAGCGTATTGGCCATGGTTTCCGGCGGGAAGGCAAGGGAGACGTTGGGCATCTCGGCATCGTACTGAGTCATGCAGATGTAGCAGAGATCTTTGATCTCTTTTTTTCGTTCAAATCCATCGAAATCCTCATCCACAAATGCCCGTGTGATTTCTCTGGCACGGTCCGGGCGGAAATTGAACATGATCATAGCATCACCGTTGTTAACGGTGCCGTTTGCATTTTCAATAACAGTTGGGAGTACGAATTCATCGTTTTCGTCGCGGCTGTAAGCCTGGTTCACTGCAGATGCACCGTCGGGAGCCTGTTCCCCTTCGCCGCACGCCATAGCGTTGTAGGCTTTTTCGACACGATCCCAGCGTTTGTCACGATCCATGGCATAGTAGCGGCCGGATACGGTTGCGATCTTACCGAGACCGGTTTTTTTCATGTGATCTTCCAGCTGACTAATGTACTTTTCGGCGCAGCGAGGAGGCACGTCTCTGCCATCCAGGAAACAGTGAACGTAAAGGTTTTCGATGCCTTCTTTTTTCGCCATATCGATGAGAGCGAACAGGTGGCTGATATGGCTGTGGACGCCACCATCAGAAAGCAGCCCTAAAAGATGGAGAGCGGAATGGTTCTCTTTTACATGAGCAATAGCTTTCTGCAAAGCTTCGTTTTCAAAGAAGCTGCCGTCTTCGATAGCCTTTGTGATCATGGTGAGATCCTGATAGACGATCCGGCCGGCGCCGATGTTCAGGTGACCGACTTCGGAATTTCCCATCTGGCCTTCCGGAAGACCTACGTCCAGTCCGCAGGCTTTCAGTGTTGTTCCAGGATATTTTGTAAAGATCTCATCCAGATGCGGCTTGTCCGCTGCTGCGATAGCATTACCGTATGTATCTTGATTGATGCCGTACCCATCCAGGATCATCAGCATGGTCGGGCGATTGAATTCTTTCATAATAACACCTCCGTTTTCTGTTGTAATTTATTATACCACTTATAGTGGATTTGACATGTATTTTTTCCTTGTTATTTAAAAACTTTCGGCAGGTTTTCCGTGTATGGCGGACGTACGATGCCTTTTTCTGTGATAACTGCTGTAATGTATTTCGCATCAGTCACATCGAAGGCCGGATTCCAGGTTTTGATCCCGGCAGGAGCCATATCTTCAGCGTACCAGAGCTTGTGGATCTCTTCGCCGTTTCGTTCTTCAATATGGATATCTGCACCGGTCGACGTAGAAAGGTCGATGGTGGAAGTCGGCACGTACATGTAGAACGGGATGCCGTATTCCTTCGCCAGCACGGCGACTCCGAAAGTCCCGATCTTATTGGCTCCGTCACCATTGGCGGCCATCCGGTCACAGCCGACTACTACGGCGTCGATCTTGCCTTGCTTCATGGCGGATGCAGCCATGTTGTCGCAGATCAGGGTCACATCTACGCCGGACTTTTGCAGTTCCCAGCAGGTGAGTCGTGCTCCCTGCAGGAGCGGGCGTGTCTCGTCGGAGAATACATGGAAGTTATAGCCTCGTTCCTGTCCCAGGTGGATGGGTGCCAGGCAGGTTCCGTATTTAGATGTCGCCAGTGCTCCCGCATTGCAGTGGGTCAGGATACCCATGCCCGGTTTCAGCAGGGTCAGTCCGTATTCGCCCATGGCTTTGCAGGCGGCAACGTCTTCTTCGTAGATTTTTTTTGCTTCTGCGAAGAGCAGGTCTTTAGACGTTATGATATCGCAGGGCTGAGATTTCCGCCAGGTGTTCCACATGCGTTCCAGTGCCCAGGCAAGGTTGACTGCTGTTGGACGGGCAGTCACCAGATAGTCTTTGGCGGCCTGCAAAGTCTTTGCGAACTCTTCCATGCTTCCGGTAAAATCCTTTACAGAAAGCCAGAGACCGTATGCCGCGGCGATGCCGATAGCCGGTGCTCCCCGAACCTGCAGGGTGTTTATGGCGTGCCAGATGTCTTCTTTTGTTTCCGGGCGAAGATAAACTTCGGTGCCGGGCAGCCTGGTCTGATCCAGGATCAGCCAGACGTCCCCTTCCAGGCGGAAGGGGGATATTTCAAATGTATTCATAGTGAGCCTCCTTGCTACTTGTTCTATGGTATCACAAATGGAAGGGTTTTGCATCTGAAAGGTGGCAGGAAGAAAGCGTGAAACCGGTTACATAGCTGCTTGTGACCACCCTATCAATGTGTTACAATGATTAGAGCAAAATAAAGAGTTCATATTCGGTTTGGTGTGATTAAAGGAGATGAAGAAGATGGGCGAACTGAATAAAATGGAGACAAAACCGATGCTGCCGCTGATTGTGACGATGTCGGTTCCTCCGTTGATTTCGATGTTTCTTCAGTATACATACAATTTTGTGGATTGTATGTTTGTATCGTGGATTTCAGAGGATGCGCTTACTGCTGTTTCTCTGGCGTTTCCGATCACTACGCTTATGATCGCTATGTCGATCGGAACAGGTGTTGGTGTCAATGTACTGATTGCCAGGTATCTGGGGCAGAAAAATCAGGATATGGCCAACAGCGTGGTCTCAAATGGAATCATTCTCTCCGCTGCATGCGGCGTGATCGTAACGATCGTGGTTTTGCTTATTATGAAACCTTTTTTTGCCTCCTTCACAGAAGATCCCACCATTTATGATATGGCGGTGGATTATATGAGGATCTGTGCTTTTATGGAAGTGTCCAGCATGGTACATATCTGCATCCAGAAAGTTTTACAGGGAACGGGGAACATGATTGCACCAATGTGGTTTCAGATCGCTGGTGTTCTGCTGAACTTTGTTCTGGATCCCCTTCTTATTTTTGGTGTGTGGATCTTCCCGGAAATGGGAGTCGAAGGAGCTGCGGTATCTACTGTGTGCGGATATACATTCTCGATGATCCTGGCATTTTATGTGCTGATTTTCCGTAAGCAGAAAGTAAAGATCAAGACGAAGGGATTCAAGCTCGATTTCAAGATATTCAAGGAAATTTTCGTGATAGGGTTCCCGTCATTTTTGATGAATGCGCTCGGTGCATTCATGACTTATTTCACCAATCTGTTCCTCGTGCTCTATTCTACGACTGCCGTTGCATTTTTCGGGGCGTATTTCAAGCTGCAGCAGGTGGTGATCATGACGCTCAACGGTCTGGTGCAGGGATGCATTCCGATCATGAGTTACAATTATGGTGCGAAGAACGAAAAACGTTTGACCCAGACATTTCAGTACGGAAATACGATCGGCATCCTGCTGACTGGCGTGAGCATCATCATATTATGTCTCTTCCCGTCGCAGGTTCTTACTGTGTTCAATGCATCGGAAGAGATGTTGTCGTTTGGTGTGCCTGCACTGCGGATCATGTGCATAAGCTATGTATTTGCTGCGATCGCAACGATGGTCGCTTCATTTATGCAGTCGACGAAGAGGGTAAAGTTCAGTCTTCTGATCAATATACTGAGACAATTCGGACTGTTGATCCCGGCTATGTGGCTGTTGTCAAAATTTATGGGCATGACCGGGATCTGGTACGCATTTATAGTCGCAGAGGTCATCACAGCTGCAATCAGCTGGGCTTTATATAAAAAATATCCGATCAGCTTCGATGAAGCTGCATAACGCAGATCACCTGGGTCATCTGATCGGTGGCGGGGCTGGTGATATTCGTGAATTCCCATATAGAGAAAAAATTGCTGTGGATTTGGATTTTTTGCCGGGAGTGAGTTTTGCAGCTCATCGTGAATTCCCACATTGCAAAAAAAATAGCGGCGGATGGGAAGTTAGTTGAAAACTTTTTGCAGTGCGCAACTCAAAAATTCCGAGATGGAGAATTTTTATGGAGGTTTTGGAACTGTGAAAGGCAGATCAACCTGATAATAACGGCCGCATCAGTCTATAGTTCCCATCTGGCCATGAAAAAAGTGAATCTGGGAATTCATAGTTTGGGAAGCAGGTTCGTAGTAGAGTTTAATTCCCATATAGGTCAAATAATTTTTGATATTGGAATTCACGAAGAAGAACCGACTATATTTCTGTATATTTCCCTGCAGACCGGGCATACTACTTTCGTAAGATTGAAATATGCGGAAGCAGGAGGTGTTGGAAATGGGAAAAGCGTGTAGTATGATCACAGGGATCGGTCTTGCCGGAGCACTGGTGGGGCTGAATATATACCTGCTCATGGAGCCGAAGGAGCAGCATAAGATCAAGCGGGAAGCTGGCGAGGCGATCTGCGAGATGAAAAAAGCGGCGCGGAAGCTGGCGGAATTAGGCTGACAGGCCAAGGGGAAAAGGAGCAGAGTATGGGAATCAAGGATCAGATGAAAAAGAAACGAAAGAAGCAGGAGCTTCTGGATGACCTGCCGGACTACGAAGTGCTGGGGCTTGCGGATGACGAGATCGATCTGCAGCCGGCACTGGATCTTCTGGCACAGAGAAATCGGGAAGAATAGAAGAAAATCTTGGCGGAAACGAAAAAATGCTTGCAATTTCTTTCTTCTATGTGATAAGATAGCGCTGTTAAAAAATCAATAATCAAAGCAGATAAGACAATAAATGTCGCGCATTCACTGTCGGACGGATGTGCTGCAGGTATTGTCTTTTTTGTTTGCCTGAGCCGACACAGGAAAACAACAGATGCGAAGGAGGAACTATACATGATCATTACAATAAGCAGAGAAAACAGCAGCGGAGGTCGTTATATCGCAGAGCGGTTATCGAAGATTTTATAGATTCCATTTTATGATAAAGATCTGGTTGCGGAAGCTGCCAGAAGCGGAAATCTGAATCTGACGGATGCGGTGGAGAACGATGAGAGAAGTTCCAGCAGCTATCTGAAGGGAAAGTCGCTGTACAAGGGGATTTTTTCCAGAGTTACACTGGATGACGAGCTGTTTCAGCTGGAAAGCGATGTGATCCGCAAGGTTGCAAAGCAGGGTGACTGCATCATCGTTGGATGGTGCGGGAATCATATTTTGCAGGAGGAAGAGACGATCGATGTGTTCCTGTATGCATCGGATCTGGGGTTCCGTATTGGTCGAAAGGTGGAATTTAACGGACTGGATCGAAAATCTGCGGAGAAGCAGATGAAGATCCTGACGGGGACGGGCAGTGTACCAGGAATACCATACGGGACATGCCTGGGGCAGCAGAGACGACTATGATCTGTGCATGGATACGGGAAAGATCGGTGTGGAGACGGCTGCGGAGCTGATCGCAGTTTACTATCAGAAGAAGACGGGAGGAAGAGAGAATGCCTAGAAGCAAAAGAGAAGGAATTTTATTAAGTTTAATCATGAGCCTGATCATGATCTATATGATGGCTGCGCTGAATGACAATGTGCGGCTTGGTGAATTTGCAGCGTCGTCCTGGCTGCTGGCTATTGCTTCGGGTTTTATCCTAAGACACGATTTTGAAAGCATTCAGGTTAAAAAGCTGTGCAGCGATATCCTGAAATAGTGTTCACTAAGGATTCAGGATAAAAAAGACGCTGGATCAGCGGTTAGAATAACCTGAAACAGTGATCAAAGAATGTTCAGGTTAAATTAATGGGAACTTGCACAGAGAAAATAACCTGAACGCAAAATTTCAGGACGTTCAGGTTAATCAGCTTGTATCTGCCCACCGGGTATGCTATAATTTCCGGGAAAGAAACAAATAAGAACCACACTGCCGCCGGGCAGTTGCGCGAGGAGCGCCAGATTTCGTATCGTTAGGCCTTAGAAGATATGAGATACCGGCGCTTGTTTTATCGGAGGAATGAGAATGGAGAAGAACAGACAGAAAACTGAATCAACGCAGTGTCAGCCAGAAATGCAGTCAGCCGGAGCTTCCACTCAGCCGACCTTAAATCAGCATCCACTGAAAGAATACAGTAAATACGTCACTTTTAATGTTATGGGGATGATAGGGGTATCCTGTTACATATTAGCAGACACGTTTTTCGTGTCTAAGGCACTGGGTGCGCAGGGACTGGCGGCGCTGAATCTGGCATTGCCCATCTTTAATGCGATCCGGGGCATCGGAATGATGATGGGCATGGGTGGTGCTACCTGGTATTCTATTCGAAAAGGTCAGCATGCAGAGGAAGAAGCGAACCGGATATTTTCTATCGTGGTAACGGCTACATTTCTATGCTCTCTGCTGTTCATTCTGGCAGGAGTGTTCTTTTCCTCACAGATCGCTTCAGCGTTCGGAGCTGATGAGTCGCTTCTGGATCTGTCGGGAACTTATCTCAAAGTCCTCTGCTGTTTTGCACCGTTTTTCATGCTCAACGATGTGATGATCTGTTTCATTCGTAATGACGGAGATCCTAACCTGGGAATGGCGGCCATGGTTGTCGGAAGTCTGGCTAACATTCTTCTGGATTACATTTTTATTTTTCCGTTTGGTCTGGGGCTGTTCGGAGCGGCTCTGGCAACGGGAGTTGCACCGGTAATCGGGATCTGCCTGACTTTGATCCACTGGACGAAACCTTCTCATACATTGAAGTTTGAACTGGGACACAGCGAATTTTCTGCAAAGCAGACTCTGACGAGTCTGCGGTCGTCTCTTGCTCTGGGATTTCCGTCCTTCGTCATGGAACTGGCTACCGGCATAGTTATTTTGGTATTCAATCTTCTGATGCTGAAAGAAGCCGGCAATACCGGAGTAGCAGCCTATGGTGTGATCGCGAATATTTCATATGTAGTCATTGCGATCTATACAGGGATCGCTCAGGGCGTTCAGCCGCTGATGAGCAGAGCTTTTGGCGAAGGGGATATGGCTCTTGTGCGAAAGAATTTGCATTATGCTGTCTGGACTATTGCCGGGGTTTCTGTGCTTCTTTATGGAGTCATTTTTTTCTTTTCAGAAGGGATCACACAGATATTCAACAGTGAAGGGAACGCTGAACTTCAGGCTATCGCCGTAACAGGGCTGAAACTGTATTTCCTTGCCGTTTTCTTTGCAGGAACCAACATTTCCATGGCCATATATTTCACCTCGACGAACCGGGCGCTGCCGGCTCATGTGATCTCGCTTTTGAGAGGGCTTCTCCTTATCGTGCCGGCTGCATTTCTACTGGCAAGGCTTCTGGGGATCTGTGGTGTGTGGTTGTCGTATCCGGTAACGGAGAGCCTGGTATTTCTGCTGGCGTGGATAATTTATTGTGTATCCAGACGAAAGAATGTATACTGATAGAAACGGAAAGGAGCACAGCCATGCAGTGGACAGAAGCGCAAGCCCATACCATAGAATCCAGAGGGAAGAACATCCTGGTTTCTGCAGCGGCAGGATCGGGTAAGACTGCCGTTTTGATCGAGCGAATAAAACAGCTGATTTTACAGGATAAAGTAGATGTGGATCGGTTTCTCATCACGACATTTACCAATGCAGCATCTCAGGAAATGCGTGAACGGCTGGAACAGGCTATCCGAAAAGAGATGGATCAGCCGGATGCAGATCGGGCGTTTCTGAAGCGGCAGCTGGATCTCATGTATAAGGCGAATATCGGAACCTTCCATAATTTCGCTTTGGAAGTCATGCATCGGTATTTCTACCTGACGGAACTGGAACCGGGGTTTGTTATAGGCGATGAGATCCAGGTGTCGATCCTGAAAAAGGAAAGCGTGGATGCTCTCTTTGAAACACGTTTTGAAGAAGACTTTGATCGGTTCAAAGCTTTTCTTAGAAAATACAGCGGCGACCGGAACGAGAATCGGCTGAAAGACAATATGATCAGCTTATACGATGAGCTGAGAAGTGTGCCGGATTATTTTAAGTGGGCAAGGGAAAGTGCTGAATGGCTTCGTTCCGATAATGTCCTGAGCATGACCGGGATCGCGATGTTCCTGATCCAGGCTTTTTATGATGGCCTGGGTAAGGCGCGCAGATATTTTGTGGAAGCCGCAGATCTTTTGGCAGACAACAGTGTGTGGAGTCTGGCGGAAAAAGCCCGGGAAGATGTGGATCGTCTGGATTCGCTGGAAGAGATCATGAGCCTTGAACCGGAACCGGGTGTTTCCCGCTGGGACGAACTTGATCTCCTCTTTCGTGCAGGGGAACTGATAGGGGATCTGAAATTCAATACCATGCGTGCTGCAAAAGATGAGAAAGACGATTACGAGGCAGTTAAGGAGACTGTCTCTGTTTTGCGTAAAAAAGGGAAAAAAGAGATCGATGATCTGAAAAAGAAGTACTTCAGCAGGAGCAGGACAGAGGCAGAAACAGAGCTGAAGTCTCTTTCCGGAGATACGGCATACCTGGTGGAGCTGCTGGAAGAGTTTGAACAGATCTTTCGAGAAAAGAAAAAAGAAAAGAACATGGTGGACTTCGATGATGTGATGCACTATGCTTCGAAGATCCTAGATGATCCAATGGCCGCAGAGGAATACCGGGAAAAATTCACGTACATATTCATAGATGAGTTTCAGGACAGCAATATGCTGCAGGAGATCATCGCCGGCAAGATCTGCAGGGAAAACAATCTCTTTATGGTAGGAGATGTGAAGCAGAGCATCTACAAGTTCCGGCTGGCTGAGCCGGAGATCTTCCGCAGCAAATATGAATTATATAAGAAGGAAGAAGAAACCCAGAGTGAAAAGATCGACCTTAACAGTAACTTCAGAAGCAAAAAAAATGTGACAAGAACAGTCAATACTGTATTCGAAAAGGTGATGGAGGATTACGATGAGGATGCGAGACTGCATTGCACGGCACCGGAGGAATATCCGGGATATCCCACGCGTGTTACGATCATAGACAGATCGGATGAAGCCGAACTGGAAGACGGGGATATGCTTGAAAGCACGGATCGAGAGATCGCGACTATCGCACGGATCGTTTCTGAGAACAAGGGTCAGCCTGTTTTTGACGTCAAGAAACAGGTGGAACGATCGGTGGAATATCGGGATATCGTTATTTTATCGCGAAATCGTCACACGATCCCGGCGATCGAGAAAGCTCTCAACGATCAGGGGATACCGGCCTTTGGAGAAAATCCGGGCGGGTATTTTGAGTCGGTAGAAATCGAGATTTTTGTGAACCTGCTGAAAGTGATCGACAATATCCGGCAGGATATCCCCCTCATCTCGGTGATGCATTCGCCGATCTTTGATTTTACTGCAAAGGAACTGGCGAAGATACGCATTGCGTTCCGGGAGGGCAGCTTCTATCAGGCGATCCGCAGTTATGCGGAAACACCCGTGGAAGTACTTTTGCAGGAAAAAGTGCGAAAAATGCTGGAGCAGCTGACTTACTGGAAACAGCTGCGGCGAACGGTAAGCCTGGAAGAACTGCTGAGAGTATTATTGTATGAGACGGGATACTATGATTACTGCAGTGGTCTGCCGGTAGGCAAACAGCGGATCTCCAACCTGCGGATGCTGGTGGAAAAAGCGGCCACGTTCGAAGAGAACAACTATACGGGGCTGTACGGCTTCCTTTCCTATATCGACGCCATGAAGAAGAATAACCTGTCCATGGGCGAAGCTAAGACCATCGGCGAGAACGAAGATGTAGTCCGGATCATGACAGTGCATAAGAGCAAGGGGCTGGAATTTCCGGTAGTGATCTTGGCGGGTGCTGGCAGGACGATACGTTTTCGAGGAAGCGGCAGCTCTATGGAGATGCACAAGGATTGCGGCATCGGTCTGCCTCTGGTAAACCGAGAAGAGGGCTGGCATAAGAAAACGCTCTTACAGCGTGTCATCGAAGGGAAAAAAGCGGCGGAAGAGCTGGAAGAGGAAGTGCGTATTTTATACGTGGCACTGACTCGTGCCATCGACCGGCTGGAAATCGTGGGAACGGTCAAGGATCTGGACAGCCTGGACGAGGAACAGGCGGGGAAACGGTCGTTTCTGGATATGGTATATGCACCGCTGAAACTGACAGGGGAAGAGATCTGCGTGGAGCATCTGGCATCGGAAGAGGGCGCAGATGAGCTGCAGGAAACTGGAACAAGCCGACATCATTCTACAAAAGATCTGATGCAGCAGCTTCAACGGACTGCACAGCGTGCCGCAGCTTATCAGCTGACAGCAGAAGAACAATCCCGTATGGAACAGATCAATGCCGGGCTGTCCTATCAATATCCGTACAGTGATGCTGTAAAGGTCAAGTCGAAATACTCCGTGACGGAACTGGCTGGCGGGAGCACGGTATCTTCTGATGAGATACTTTTGCAGAAGCCGGAGTTTACAAGGGAGCACGAAGGTCTTACTGCAGCGCAGCGAGGAAGCGCGATGCATCTTGTGATGGAGCATCTGGATTTTGCAAAGGCTCTGGAGCATGGCGGATCTTATATCCGGGAAACGGTCGAGAAGCTGCGGAGCACGGGAGCTCTTTCAGAACAGGAAGCAAAGGCAATCAGGATCGATCAGATCCAGGGATTTTTTGCGGCTCCGACCGGACGGCGTGCCGCGCAGGCACGCACTTTGCAGAAGGAACGGGAGTTTATCCTGCAAAAGGATGTCAGCGGAACGCAGGCTATCGTCCAGGGGATCATCGACTGTTTTTTTGAAGAAGAGGATGGTATGGTGATCATCGACTACAAGAATTCGTATGTGGGATCTGAGGCGGAAGAAGAGGAACTCCGGCAGCGATACGGGGAGCAGCTGGCATTATATAAGGAAGCGTTAGAGGCATCCTGGGGGCGTCCGGTCAAGGAAACCTGGCTGTATCTTTTCTATTTGAAAAAATTTATCCGTACAGACGAAAAATTTTAAAAATAGTGTTGACTTTATGGTACCGTAGTGGTACATTTAGATTGAGGTTAGCACTCGGACATAAAGAGTGCTAACAAAGAGGAGGGCTAAGATGGATTTAAGCGAACGAAAACTGAAAATACTGCAGGCCATCATAGCTGACTTCATTAGAACGGCAGAGCCTGTCGGTTCACGGACGATTTCCAGAAATTATGATCTGGGGGTCAGCCCGGCAACGGTCAGGAATGAGATGTCGGATCTGGAGGAGCTGGGCTATCTGAGCCATCCGCATACATCTTCCGGAAGAGTTCCTTCGGAGAAGGCTTACAGACTGTACGTCAACGAGCTGATGAAGAAACGGGAACTCACAAGCGAAGAAAAGGATGCGATCGCATCCAGACTCTACGGCAATGTGACGGAACTGGAGAATTTAATGAAGCAGGCGGCACACATTCTGTCAGAGATCACCAATCTGACGGCATTTGCATTAACGCCTCGCAAGGAAGAGGATACGCTCAAGTATATCAATCTGCTGCCTGTGGATGAATACACTGTGGTGCTGATGCTGGTATCAGAGAGCGGCAAGGTTTCCAACACGACAGTACATTTGGAAAAACCGGCTGCGGAAGAGTCCCTGCGGATCCTTTCGAAGTCGATGACATATAATTATCGCGGCAAGACGTTGAGCGAAGCACTGACACTGGATATTATCGAGAATTTCAAGGCGGATGCTGAATCCATGGCAATGTTTGAACGTAATATCGTACCGGGCTTTGTAAAGACGTTGGAAGATATGTTGAATGTCAATTTGTATATGGATGGGCTTACCAATATATTTTCTCTTCCGGAATACAACGATCTTGACAGAGCGAAGATGTTCCTGGAGATGCTCGACAAGAAGGAGGATCTGACAAGGGCTCTCATCAACAGAGAGAACGGTGTGATCATTACCATCGGAAACGAGAACAAGGAAGAGGCCATGCAGGATTGCAGTCTGATCACGGCAACGTATCATGTAGACGGTAAGCTGATGGGCAAGATCGGAGTCATCGGGCCGACGCGAATGCGGTACGGCGAGGTAACATCGATCGTGGAATATCTGACAGACAATATCAGTGATGCTTTTAAGATCACGGAAGGAGAAACGGAAGGAGAAACGGAAGGAGACGACAAGGGCAATGGTTGATACAGAAGATATCAGAAAGGATGCTGCACCAGAAGAGGAAGTGCAGGAAACTGCTGCAGAACCGGAAGAAAAAGAGGATGTAGCGCAGAAGGAGAATGATAAATCCGAAGAAGCGGCTAAAAAAGAGCCGGAAGAAGATTCCGACACGCGTTATATGCGGCTGATGGCGGATTTTCAGAATTATAAAAAAAGGGTAGAAAAGGAGAAAAAAGATTTATATTCTTATGCCAACGAGAAACTGGTAACAGAGCTTCTGGACGTGCTGGACAATTTTGAGAGAGCACTGGATCAGGAAGGTCAGGGGGACAGCTTCAAAGAAGGTATGGAGATGATTTTCAAGCAGCTGGGCGATGTACTGAAGAAGTCAGGTCTGGCAGAAATCCCGGCGCTGGGGGAAGAATTCGACCCGAATTTCCACAACGCTGTGATGAGCGAGGAAACCGACGACTATGAAAGCGGTAAGGTTTCCGGAGTAATGCAGAAGGGCTATACGTTGAACGGCAAGGTGATACGGCCGTCCATGGTTAAAGTCGCAGGCTAGCTTTCATAATATAAATTTGAGGAGGAATCTAAAATGGGAAAAGTAATAGGAATTGACTTAGGAACTACAAACTCGTGCGTAGCAGTACTGGAAGGTGGAGAACCGGTCGTTATCGCTAACGCAGAAGGAAACAGAACCACACCATCCGTTGTGGGATTCGCAAAGAACGGAGAAAGGCTGGTTGGAGAAACTGCCAAGAGACAGGCAATCACCAATCCTGACAGAACGATCGCATCCATCAAGAGATACATGGGTACAGATCACACAGTAGAAATCGACGGCAAGAAATACACACCGCAGGATATTTCCGCAATGATCCTGGGCAAGTTAAAGGCTGATGCAGAAAGCTATCTGGGAGAAAAGGTAACGGAAGCTGTTATCACAGTACCGGCTTACTTCACAGACAGCCAGAAGCAGGCAACAAAAGACGCAGGCAAGATCGCAGGTCTTGATGTTAAGAGAATCATCAATGAGCCGACGGCAGCTTCCCTGGCATACGGTCTTGATAAAGATGAAGAACAGCACAAGATCCTGGTATACGACCTGGGCGGCGGTACATTCGATGTATCTATTCTGGAACTGGGCGACGGCGTATTCGAAGTACTGGCTACCAACGGCAACAACAAGCTGGGCGGCGATGACTTCGACGAAGCACTGCTCAACTTCATGGCGGACAGCTTTGCTAAGGAAAACGGCGTAGATCTGAGAAAAGACAATATGGCTCACCAGAGACTGAAGGAAGCTGCAGAAAAAGCTAAGAAGGAACTGTCCAGCGCACAGACGACCAATGTAAACCTGCCGTTCATCACGGTAAATGAAAACGGTCCTCTGCACCTGAACATGGATATTACAAGAGCTAAATTCGACCAGCTGACAGCTGATCTGGTAAACGCTACCATCGAACCGATGAAGAAGGCTATGGCAGACGCAGGCGTAAGCAACAGCGATCTGTCCAAGGTAATCCTGGTCGGTGGATCCACAAGAATCCCGGCTGTACAGGAAGCTGTCAAGAAGATCACCGGCAAAGAACCGTTCAAGGGCATCAACCCGGATGAATGCGTAGCTATCGGTGCAGCTATCCAGGCCGGCGTACTGACTGGTGAAGTAAACGATGTACTGCTTCTGGACGTAACCCCGCTGTCCCTGTCCATCGAGACGTTAGGCGGAGTTGCAACGAAGCTGATCGAAAGAAATACAACGATCCCGACAAAGAAGAGCCAGATCTTCTCCACTGCTGCAGACAACCAGACTGCTGTAGACATCCATGTAATGCAGGGTGAAAGAGAAATGGCTGCTGACAATACAACTCTGGGACGGTTCCAGCTGTCCGGTATCCCGCCAGCTCCACGTGGTATCCCGCAGATCGAAGTTACATTCGATATCGATGCCAACGGTATTGTAAACGTACATGCGAAGGATATGGGAACAGGCAAGGAACAGAGCATCACAATCACTTCTTCCACAAAGCTGTCTGAAGACGAGATCAATGCTAAGGTCAAGGAAGCAGAACAGTATGCTGAAGAAGACAAGAAGAGAAAAGAAGAAATCGAAGTCAGAAACCAGGCTGAAACTCTGATTTATGAAACAGAGAAGAACATGAAAGACCTGGAATCCTCTCTGTCTGAAGAAGAGAAGAACGATATCAATGCGGCTAAGGATGATCTGTCCAAGGCTCTGGAAGCAAACAATATCGATGACATCAAGGCTAAGACAGAAGCTCTGACAGAAAAGTTCCACACGATTTCGGCTAAGATGTATCAGCAGGCTCAGGCCGCAGGCGCAGCCGGTGCAGATCCGAACATGGGAGCAGCAGGCGCTGCCGGCGCAGGTGCAGCAGATGCAGGAGCACAGCCGAAGGATGACAATGTAGTGGATGCTGACTATGAAGTAGTGGACGACGACAAATAAACTTGTGAAAGTGCTTAAGGTGTAGTAAACCGGTCGATCCGGTGTACGAGGGTGCAGTTTTGTATCTTTCGTGCACCGGATTATCGTGTGTAGTGAGAAATAATAGAAGGATAGATTAGATGGCAGATAAGAGAGATTACTACGAAGTCCTGGGGCTGCAAAAGGGAGCCAGCGATAATGATATCAAAAAGGCTTTCCGTAAAATGGCAATGAAATATCATCCGGACAAAAATCCGGGAGATAAGGTGGCCGAGGAAAAATTTAAGGAAATCAATGAAGCTTACGCGGTTCTTTCTGATCCGGAGAAAAAAGAAAAGTACGACAGGTTCGGTCATGCCGGAGTAGATCCG
This sequence comes from Lentihominibacter faecis, assembly GCF_014306095.1. Lineage (GTDB taxonomy): Bacteria > Bacillota > Clostridia > Peptostreptococcales > Anaerovoracaceae > Lentihominibacter > Lentihominibacter faecis. Next base: position 14,290 of record NZ_JACRWC010000056.1, on the reverse strand, counting down.
AATAGCGGATTTGGAGGCGGAGCCGGAGGCTTTGGCGGTTTCGGCGGATTTGAAGATATCTTCGACATGTTCGGCGGAGCATTTGGGGGCTTTGGAGGTGGCAGCAGAGGCAGACGCAACAATGGCCCAAGAAAGGGCAGTGATCTGCAGAAGGCTGTTACGATCACGTTCGAGGAGGCGGCTTTTGGTACGAAAAAAGAGATTCGCCTCAATAAGTATGTGAAGTGTAAAACCTGCGGCGGCAGCGGTGCGGCACCGGGAACTTCTAAAAAGTCATGTCCGAAATGCGGCGGAACAGGAGAGATCAGAACGGCACAGAGAACTCCGCTGGGGACATTCCAGAGCGTATCTCCGTGTCCGGATTGTAACGGAACAGGAGAGATCAATGAAACACCGTGTCCGGACTGCGGCGGCAGCGGCAAGACGAGAGACAATGTAACGATTTCTGTCAATATCCCGGCCGGTGTGGATAATGATTCCGTGATCCCGATCAAGGGTCAGGGCGAACCTGGCGTCAACGGCGGTCCGGATGGAGATCTTTATATCGTGATCAATGTGGAACCGCACAAGATATTTGAGCGCCGCGGACAGGATCTGTGGTTGGAGATCCCGATCACATTCGATCAGGCAGCGTTGGGTGATGATATCATCGTACCGACACTGGAAGGCAAGGTTTCCTATAAAGTGCCTTCCGGAACGCAGCCGGATACGATATTCCGCCTGAAGGGTAAAGGGATCAAGAGCGTGCGCGGAAACCGCAAGGGAGATCTTTATGTAAAGGTAAATCTGGAAGTTCCGACGAAGCTGAATTCCAAGCAGAAAAAAGCGATTTCTGCGATGGCGGAAAAGGTGACGGGAGAATGTTATCAGAAGAAGAGCAGCTTCCTGGATTCACTGAAAGAGTTCTTTTCCTAGATAGATCGAGCAAGAATCACAAAAGCATAAGGGTGTGTATCCAGAAAGGATATACACTCTTTTTATTGACAGAAAAATAGAATTTTGAAAGAAGTCTTGACGACGAGGAAAAACAAGAATAGTATAAAACTGATATGAGATTGTTAGGAAAAAATAAGGAAAACTCAATAGAAAATCTTTCAAACGGACCTGGCGCAGAGGTTGGCACGCGGATGTTCACCAACAAGTATCTGATTCGTCTCTTGTGGCCCCTTTTTGTGGAGCAGCTGCTGGTATTTGCTGTCGGGATCGCCGATTCCTTTATGGTGGCAAGCGTTGGAGAAGAAGCGGTATCTGCTGTTTCACTGGTAGATTCCATTATGATGCTTTTGATCACCATCATGACGGCACTGGCCACAGGTGGCGCAGTGGTAGTCGGTCAGTTCCTGGGACAGAAAAAAGAAGCGGAGGCCAGAAAAGCAGGAGATCAACTGCTTCTGTTCGTTACGGCGCTTTCTCTGATCATCGTTGCAGTCATGTATATCTTTCGCAAGGGGCTTCTGCCGCTTGTCTTTGGCGATGTAGAACCGCAGGTCATGGCATACTGCAATACATATTATAAGATCGTAGTGGCAACGGTGCCTTTGATCGCAGTCTACAATGCCGGCGCAGCTTTGTTTCGGAGTATTGGAAATTCCAAGATTGCCATGAAGATCTCGCTTCTGATGAACGTTATCAATATCAGCGGCAATGCTGTTTTGCTGTATGGATTTCATTGTGGTGTGGAGGGTGTTGCGATACCGACGCTGGCGGCACGGTTCGTTGCAGCGCTGATTGTTATCAAAGCACTGCGAAATCCGGATCTGGCAGTTCATCTCAGCAGGCCTTTTGTCTGGCGTCCAAACTGGAAGCTGATCAAAAATATCTTACGGATCGGTATCCCAAACGGGATCGAAAACAGCATGTTCCAGCTGGGGAAACTGCTGCTTCTCAGCATGATATCTGGATTTGGAACAACGGCGATCGCAGCCAATGCGGTGGCAAATACTGTTGCGATGATCGCAGTTCTGCCTGGCATGGCTGTAGGATATGGCATCGTTTCCGTTATCAGCCAGTGCGTGGGCAGCGGCGACTATGAGCAGGTTCGCTATTACGGCAGGAAGCTGATAAAATGGGTCTATTTGCTGATGGGGATCGTGGATATCCTGATCATTTTGCTGATTCCGGTAATCATAGATCTTTATGGACTTTCGGAAGCGACGGGGGATCTGGCCGGGAAAATCATCCTGTTCCATAATATCTGCGCTATCGTGATATGGCCGATTTCATTTTCACTGCCTAACGTGTTGCGTGCCGCAAGCGATGTGATGTACACTATGATCATCGGCGTGGGATCCATGTGGGTCTTCCGTATCCTGTCAGGGTATCTGCTGGGATCGGTACTGGGCATGGGTGTATTCGGCGTCTGGGTCGCCATGATCATCGACTGGGTGGTAAGATCGGTATGTTTTATTATTAGATATCATGGTGGAAAATGGAAGCATCCGGCTGTACGGTAAGACTTTTGCAGCGCATTTTGCAGAAGAACCGAGAAAGCCATCAATAGGAAATACAGGAGGATATTATGCGTTATCTTGAATTAAAAATACAGGCATCCGAGCAGGGCGTGGAACAGATCACAGCACTGCTCCTTGGTATGGGGATCACGGAGATGTCCATCGATGACCCTCATGACATGGACGATATTTTGCAGAAAAAACATGAGTATGGCTGGGATTATATAGAGGATGATCTAAAGGAAAATCTTGATAGGGAGCCGGTGATTTCTCTGTACTTCGACGAGGCAGATCCGAAGGCACAACAGATGGCTGTCATGGTCAAGGACGGTATTTTGGCGCTGCAAAGACGTCAGCAGGCAGGCGAATTCGGACAGCAGGCAGATCTCGGCAGTCTGACTGTTACAGAGAACATCGTGGACGATGGTGACTGGAAAGATAAGTGGAAAGAGTTCTTCAAGCCGACTAAAGTAACGGATCGCATCGTGGTAAAGCCGACCTGGGAAGAATATACGCCGAAGGAAGATGAGCTGGTCATTGAGATTGATCCGGGGATGGCTTTTGGGACGGGGACACATGAGACGACGTCGCTTTGCATGAAGCTGATGGAAAAGTATCTTGGGGAACATCCGGAAGAGAAGAAGATCCTGGACGTGGGCTGCGGTTCGGGGATCCTTTCTATCTGTGGAGCTCTGCTGGGAAGCCGTGAGATCCTGGGCATTGAAATCGATGAGGATGCGGTGCGTGTCGCTCATGAAAATGTGGAAGAAAACCATGTGGAGGATGCTGTCAAAGTCATGCAGGGCGACCTGACTAAAGGCGTGGATTTCAAGGCGGATGTGATCGTGGCAAATCTCATGGCGGATCTTGTGATGCTTCTTTCGGAGGACGCCAGAAAGCACCTGACGGAGGACGGCATATTCATTTCTTCCGGTATTCTGGTAGAAAAAGAGGAAATGGTATCGGCGGCGATCCGCGAGGCAGGCTTTCGTATCGTAGAGATTGCAGAGGACGGTGAATGGTGTGCCATCGCGGCGGTACCGGAGGTATGATCATGAAGGGTTCACGTGGATGACGGCAAAGGCAGTTATCAGAGCAGGGTATTTTTCCAATGTGCAGGAATCGTGATTTTTTGATGCAAAAACAGAAAATTGGCTGTGAATGAGCCGTAGCAATTGGATCATGGCTAAGAAATTCACGGATAGAGGGAAAATGGAAACTGATTCTCTGGATAAAAAAGGAGACAATATCTATATATGGAATACAATAAGGCTAACCGCCACTTGAATTGCCATGTATTTACATTTAGTTCCATGTACTTGTGAAAATTTTCTGTATATCAGTTCTTTGTAATTCGATTTCGTAGAAAATCGTGCCAGAAAAATGCATTCGGTGTTCACTGGGGAAGTACAACACAGCAGGTGATGTAGAAAAAATGGTTAGAGGGCTTGAAAAGATATTAGGGTAGCACGTTTGTAAAACTAACGCTCCACATTGTGGAGCGAATTGAAAGGACGTTGTTATGGACGAAATTATTAAAAAAGATAATCTGCCAGTTGATCGGCAGTCGGAAGAGGCATATCTCTCCATCCGAGGCTGTGTCATCGATGCACAGAAACAGGTGTATTCTGCTGTGCAGAAATCGTGATTTTTTGATGCAAAAACAGAAAATTGGCTGTGAATGAGCTGTAGAAATTGGATCATGGCTAAGAAATCGCAAATAGAAGGTAATTATCTTAATAGACGATTTTAGTTAAAATTTATCAAAATCACCATGACTTGCAAGTGCGGTGTTGTCATTTCCCGGTCAGTTGCTCGAAGTTCTTTTAGGCTCCACTTGGTTCTGCACATTTTTAAAGGCAGCGACTGCTATGAGTAAGGATTAGTTTCAGAGTAGAAATCAATATATGTTTATGCTATAATCAGTTATCTTATTAGTGAAATAGAATTGTATAAAAGTGGAGTTGAGATTATGCTGAAAAATAACTTGGAGATAGATGTTAAAGTGAAGTGCCTCGAAGAAGGGGCAACTCAGGTATAGCTTGTGGAGAAGATTGGGACTTCTGCTCCGTATGTAAGTAGGCTAATAAACAAACAAAGAGGAGCTTTTGAATAAACCATTTGTAGAAATGCTTGAAGCTCTCGGCTATGACATTCAACTTATCTATGTAAAACGAGAAGAACATTGATGAAAGGTAGGAATTTATGGCTTATGAAACACCTTTGACAATTGCAGAAGTGATGCAGGACATCTCAAATAATAAATATGTGCTTCCTTCCATCCAGAGAGAGTATGTATGGGATACTGAACAGGTAGAGACACTATTTGATAGCCTTATGCAGGATTATCCTATTGGAGCATTCCTGTTCTGGGAAATTGAAAAAGCAAGACTGCAGGATTATGACTTTTATGAGTTCTTGAGAAACTATCATGAGAAGAATAATACCCACAATAAGAAGGTTGATCTCAAAGGCTCTGATGGTGTAACAGCTGTTCTTGATGGGCAGCAGCGTCTGACATCTATATATATTGGCCTTAAGGGATCCTATGCATATCGCTTAAAATATAAGCAAAAGAAAAGTGAAAACGCATATCCTGTCAGATATCTTTACTTAAACTTGATTGATGATGCACAGGATGAAACTAATAAATATGATTTTAGGTTTTTAACGGATAAAGAATTTGGCGAAATGACGGAAGGATTCTGGTACAAGGTTGGAGATATCCTCTTCATGACTCAGCCAGGTGAAACCTCTCAATATGTACTGGATAATATTGCTTTTGCAGGAACATATACAAAAGAGCAGACTATGCATGCCAATAATACGTTACAAAAACTCTATAATGTTGTCCATACAGATAAGACTCTCAGCTATTATAAAGAGAAAGCATCAGAGTTGGATAAGGTTTTGAATATTTTTATTCGTGTTAACAGTGGTGGCACAGTGCTGACTTATTCAGACTTGCTGCTTTCCATTGCTTCTGCTCAATGGGAAAACCATGATGCAAGAGAGGAAATCACGGATTTTGTCGATGATATTAACTCTATTGGCGGGGGATTCCGTATCAATAAAGATTTTGTGTTAAAAACCGCACTGGTATTGACCGACTTCCCCAATATCGCATTTAAAGTTGATAATTTCAATAAGTCCAACATGATGAAAATTGAGATGAATTGGGAGAATATTAAACGTGCGATAAAACTGTCTGTACATTTAATATCTTCGTTTGGATATACAGGAGAAACGCTTAGTTCAAATAATGCTCTTATTCCAATTGCCTATTATTTGCTGACGATTGGTATGCCCGATAACTTTGTGGAGTCAGGGGCAACTAAGGAAAACAGGTCAAAGATAAAGAAATGGCTGATAATGACACTGCTTAAGAAAGTATTCAGCGGGCAACCAGATAATGTAATTAGACCTATCCGTGACATTATCCGAGAGAATGGAAACAATGAATTTCCAATCACTGAAATTATTGATAAGTTTAAGGGAACTAATAAATCAATTCAATTTACCGAAGATGATATTGATGAATACCTGCTTAAACTAAGATATGGAAAGAGCGAAACTTTATCGGTGCTTATGTTGCTCTATCCATCATTGGATTTCAGCAATAAATTTCATGAAGATCATATGTATCCAAGGAGTAAATTCAAAAAATCATATCTTCGAAAAATGGGTATTTCAGAGGACAGGCTGGATACATATATCAACTCCGTAAATGATATCGGTAATCTGCAGCTCCTTGCAGCACAGCTAAACGAGGAGAAACTCGATACAGATTTCGATGTGTGGTTTCACAAACAGCAAGTCACAGACACTGATAAGATTCAGTATCGCAAGATTCATTATCTGCCGGATATGGATTATACCTACGATATGTTTCTGGAATTTATTGAGAAAAGAAAGAAACTGCTAAAGAAGCAGCTGAAAGCAGAATTGATGTAAAAGAGGTGACCTATGTACGAAAGCTTAACCAAGTACCTAACCGAGCTCACAGATGATGAATTTGGCACATGGTTTATCGACAAGGAAAATGATGGAACACCAGAGCATCCCATACGGATGCCTTATGTAAATTACTCCAGTACTGTTGAGCATTTTATCAGTGATGTTTACGGTTTCATGGATGAACATGAAGAGATGGGTTTAAATCACTATACGGATATCCTTAAAGCAAATGGTATTGAATGGGGAATGAATTCAATGACAACAGCAGTAATTGAAAATCTGGATGCGAAATGCATACTTGCCATGATTTTAGGTGCTGTTCGTGCAGAGAAATTTTGCGATGGTGCACTGCTTGGATTTTTGGAGGAGGGCTCTATTGCACGATGGCTTGAAAGACTGGAAGCCCTGGATAAAGCACAGGAGTGATCACATGCAACACGAATGCAGGATAGCAGCCTGGAAACAAAGATATTCCCGGTGGAAAGAATCAATATCCCGGAGAACGAGGAAGAAAAGCATTAGCTGGAAAACAGAAGTTCAGGAACACTACGGAGGATGCTTATACGGGATAAGAAGAACGGAGGTGTAGCTGCATATGATTTTCTGCTTTTCAGGCACAGGAAACAGCCGATATATAGCAAGGCGATTTGCTGAAGCGTTGAAGGATACGGTAGTAGATCTTAATGCCAAAATTAAAGCGCAGGATAATTCGTTGATACAGACGGGTAAAGATGTGATCATTGTGGTTCCAACATATGCGTGGCGCATTCCACGGGTCGTATCAGAATGGCTTACAAAAACAGAACTGGCATCTGCCGAGTGCATTTGGTTTGTGATGGATTGTGGCAGCGAGATTGGAAATGCCGCAAAATATAATAGGCATCTTGCAGAGCAGATGAAGCTGAGATATATGGGAACGGCACAAGTCGTTATGCCGGAGAACTACATTGCCATGTTTGGCGTACCGGAGGCAGAGGAAGCTGTGAAAATTGTGGAGAAAGCAAACCCTGATATTGAAGCCGCTATCGCAAGAATTAAGGTGGGACAAGAGTTCTCTGCACCTCGCAATAATATGTATGACCACATTATGAGTGAACTTGTGAATCCTATTTTTTATCAGCTAATAGTCAAGGCTGACTCGTTTTATGCGAGTGAGATCTGTATTGGTTGCGAACAATGTGCTTTAAAATGTCCATTGAACAACGTTCAGTTACAGAATGGAAAGCCCGTGTGGGGTAAGAAATGTACACACTGCATGGCTTGTATTTGCTATTGTCCTACGAAAGCTATTGAGTACGGGAAGAAGAGCAGAGGGAAACCACGCTACTGCTTTGAGAAATTGGAATTAAAATAGTTTGTGAATTAGGCAGAACTTATGAAGACGTATCAGAAGCCGGTGGAAGAATAGCACGAATGTTGAAATTATAGAAGAGGAAAATATATGAGCAGATTTTTTGTTGCTCCAGAAGATGTGGGAGCGGAATACATTACCATAGAAAACAGGGAAGATCTTCATCATATGAACAAAGTGCTCCGGCTGAAAGCGGGCGATAAGATCGATGTGTCCGATGGTGACATGTGGGAGTACCATGGCCGGATCGAAACTCTTGAGCCGGAATATTGTCAGGTGAAGATCCTGGACAAGCAGAAATTTTCGGCAGAGCCTGAGACAAAGATCACTTTGTTTCAGGGAATCCCCAAGCAGGGCAAGATGGAGCTGATCGTGCAGAAAGCCGTGGAGCTGGGTGCCTGCGGGATCGTACCGGTGTTTATGGACCGGACGGTAGTGACGGATAAAGGGAACTTCGGCAAGAAGATCCAAAGGTGGCAGAAGGTTTCAAATGAGGCGGTAAAGCAGTGCAAGCGTGGGATCATCCCGCAGATAGAAGACGCTATTAAGATGCCGGAGGTGATCCGGCGGTTTGCAGGATTCGACCTGGTGCTGTTCCCTTATGAAAACGAAGACGGGACTACCATCAAGGAGGTGCTGCGGCCGCTGGCAGGTGGATCGTATGAAGAGGCCGGTACAGCGGCTGGCAATGCCGGGAAACTGGCCAGGCCGGAAAACATCGCCATCATCATCGGCCCGGAGGGCGGCTTTTCTGAAAAAGAAGCCCAGCAGATCGTAGAGGCGGGTGGCAAGTCGGTTTCTTTGGGGAAGACTACTTTGCGAACGGAGACGGCAGGACTTGCAGCCATCGCCATGACGCTGTATGAGCTGGAACTGTAGACTTCGCACGAAGACAGCGAGCGTGTGACGAGGGATGTGCAGGAAGATAGTGGATGCGTGGTGAAAGCTTTGCAGGAAACTGGGGTGGTACAAACAGGAATTAAATAACGGTAAAAACAAGAAGTGTACTTTCGCAGGAGACATACACTTCTTTTTTGTGCCAGTGAGAAACTTTGCAATCAGATATTATGCGGATCCAATACCTTATGCTTGTTCGTTTTTGTTCTAGCAGAAGAAATAGGAAAAAAGTATAATTTACGGAAAGAGAGGGTACCTTTATAGATTTATTCACTGTTATTTTTATCACTTGAGGAGGCATTATTATGGAATCCAACAATGTAACATTAAATAGACAGTTGGGTATGCGGGAAGGGATCACCATTACTACTGGTACGGTAATCGGTGTGGGCCTGTTCACCACCGGTGCGAACTGTGTCGGTATCATGGGCGCAGGAATCATCCTTCTTACATTTATCGGACTGTTGATCTGTATTTTACCTGCACTGATGTATGCGGAAATGGGCGCTGCTCTGCCGTATGCAGGCGGTACTTACAACTACGCTAAGAGAGCTATCAGTCTGCCGGTGGCAAATATTTCTGCATGGCATTATCTGATGGCACTGATCGCATGCTGTTCCACAGAGTCGCTGGCGTTCTCCAACTACTTCTCCTGGATCTTTAAGGGAATGGGAATGGAAGTTGCCATCGACAACCGGATCATCGCAGCTGTGCTGATGTTCCTGTTCGTATTTATAAATTATCGTGGCGTTAAATTATCCGGAAGATGGCAGAACGCTTTCGTGTTCTTCTTCTGGTCGGTATCTGCTGTATGGATGCTGGTTATGATCCACAATATCGATTTTTCAAATTATCTGCCGGAAACACTGACAACATTCCCGGGATTCAAGGCATGGGTCGAGATCCTGACATGGATCTGGTGGTGTTATGCCGGATTTGAAACATGTGTTGGTATGGGCGGCGAAATAAAATATCCGCAGATCAACATCCCGCGTGCACTGTTCCTGGCGCCATTCGTTATCTTCATCGTAAATGCGCTGTTCCAGTGGTTCCTGGCTGGTCTGGTACCGGCTGCTTCCCACAGTGCTCTGGCAGAAGCTGCTGCACCGTATGCAGAAGGATTGCAGATGGCTGGATATATGGGATTCCCGATCGTATTGCTTTGCATTGGCGTTGCATTCGGCGGAGATTTTTCCACGATGAACCCTGGTATCGAAGCTCCGTCCCGCTACATCTACCAGATGGGGCAGGATGGCTGCCTGCCAAGAGTATTCGGAAAACTCCATCCGAAATTCCGTACACCGTATATTGCGATTTTAACAGTAGGTATCATTTCTTTCCTGCTGATCCTGACCAACTCCATCGCATTCGTTGCTCAGATCAATATCTGCTCCCTGTTCTGGTGCTATATCATCGGATTCATTTCCTTCTGGGAACTGCGCAGAAAAGAACCTGAACTGAAGCGTCCGTATAAAGCTCCATGGCCGGTATTCTCGACTGTCAGCAGCATTATCATATATGCTCTGATGATGTGGAGCTGCGGCTGGGTACATGTAGGAATCAGTTTTATCATCACAGCATGCAGCTTGGTGGTATTCTACCTCTTCGCAAGAAAGGGAAGTATTTCCCAGGAAGAAATCAAAGAACTGCAGGCAAAAGAAGCTGCTATGCTGGAAGAAGATGTTCCATCTGCTAAAGAAAAATCCAAGATGGATAAGGAGTACAGGATCTGGAAGATCGCAGTCAGCATTCTGACCGTACTGATCATTCTGCTGTACGTCGTTTCCTTCCTGCTGAAATAAGGGGGGATCTATGGTATAATATAGTCACGGCCTGCAGTATATGAAACAATGGAGCGGTATTATGTATCAACAATTCAGCAACAACAGAATACAGGATTATTCCAAATCCTTATGCTGCCAGCCGGGCTATTATTCTGATGAATTACATTACAGAGAAGTATATCTTACGCAGCGTGATCCGGCACACAGGATCGTATCCATGTGCTATGAAGCGTTCCCGAAAAAGTCGCGGGTCAGCATTCCGGTAATTCCGGATGGCTGCGTTGATGTGGTTCTAGCATTCGGCAATGACTTTTGTCAGGGAATCTCGGTTTGCGGCACGATCAGTACATTATATGCGATGGATTTTCAGGAGAGCGATTACATTTTCGGTATGCGTTTTCTTCCTGGAAAGTTTCCTCCGGAGCTTATGGGAGACATCAGTTCTTTCATGGATGAACAGCATGATCTTGCTCTTCATGTAAGAGAGTGGAAGTTCATCGATGCGATGCGGCAGTCTGCAAATTTTTATGAGCGGGTCGCTTTGGCCAGGGAGTATCTCTCTGAATTCGCCCGTTCGGATGAATACAAGGAGATGCTGGTGCAGCACACGGTGGATATGATCTGCAACAGTGGCGGAAATGTCGGGATCGAGAGGATCTCACAGGAACTGGTATACAGTCCGCGATATGTAGAGCGGGTCTTTAAAGAGTACACCGGATTCAGTCCCAAAAAGATGTGCCGCCTGGTGCGGGCACACAAAGCTCTGCTGATGCTGCTTTGCAGCAAGGAATTTTCGAAAACCATGATTTCTCTGGAATGCGGATACGCTGATTTGAGTCACATGAACAGGGAACTGAAGTCAGTTCTGGGAGTGACGCCAAAGATGGTCGGACGTGAGGATTTGTATCTGGGAAGTATGAAAACTTCACAGACTGTATATAATTTTTAGGAATTAGTAATAGGGAAATTTTATGAGTAAGACATATTATGATTATGCGGAAGTGGACTGGGAGCAGAAATACCTGGACCTGGATACCGGCGTGAGGATGGCGTATTATGAATGTGGTCCAAAGGACGGTAAGACGGTGCTGCTGATCCATGGCGTGACCGATGGTTGCGTGGCATGGGCGCAGATCGCGCCTGTTCTGGAAAAAGCTGGCTGCCACTGCTATATCGTGGAATATCGTGGCAATGGTATGACCGATAAGCCCGACATGGGTCCTTTCGGTTATACGGGCGAACTGCTTGCAGACGATATAATTGATTTTATCGAGAAACTGGATCTGCAGGAAATCCATGTTGTAGGACACTCCTACGGGTCACTGATCACACAGATACTAGCTGTAAAGATCCCGCAGCGGTGTGCGGACTACGTGCTCATCGATACGGCGGTAGATTGCAGGAATAATCCGGTGATTCTGAGTGTCCGCAATGGAGATGGGGACGGATTTAAGGGGCTGGATCATTATCCGGATGGACTTCCGGATTCGTTTCTACAGGAGTGGACAGCTATGGGGAATGAATCTAAATCGTTCCGGGCTGCGGCACTGGAACACGTAAGGCAGATGCCGATGGTCTCCTGGAAAAATCTGATGGATGGGCTTTTACAGTTCAACAGCACTGCTTTTATCGGAGATATCCATGGGGATGTTCTGGTGCTGTGGGGAACGGAAGACGATATTTTCCCGAAAGCCGACCAGGATCAGGTCAAAGCCGGTCTTACCGGATGCAACGTGAAGTATGTGGATGTAGACGGAGCCAGTCATAACGGCTTCTGGGACAGTATGGTCATGGCGGAAACGTATGCGGATCATATCCTGGATTTTATTGGAAAAAAGTAGAAAAACGTTTAGTTATTAGATCACTGAGATAGAATACTGCATTTGCAGCTCTATGATAAAACCTCAAACTCCCTGTTTTTCGGGCGATTGCCCGGGAAATGGGGTGTTTTTTATGACCTGCCCAAATCTTTGATTTGGCTTCGGCATGGCGGAGTATGCAGTGGTGGCTGAGCTGCACCGAAGAATTATCCTGAAACTGTGGTATTGCTGCACTATCGGATAGTTTGGAGGAAGTTGGTTCGGCGGAAATACCCTGAATGGAGAAAAAAGTTGGGGATATGTTAGTTTGCTGTGATCGGAGCTACGGGCACTATCCTGGATGGAAGGCGAGGGATCATACAGGATAGTTTGCATATAGGAATTGCAGATGTATTGAGAGAAACTATCTGAAATCCCTTGCCAAATGACGATTCAGGGTATTTTTTTGAAATCTGCTTGAAGCGAATTATCCTGGAGAGTATGTGGGAGCTGGAATCAGGGTATTTTTTGTGACAGCAGGGTAATCGAGGATGATCAAACGTTTCGGCAGGCCTGCGGACGAGCACTGGCGACCGGAATCGGCCTGCCATCCTCTATTTCAAAAACTTGAAAAACTCTTCCGGACTTTTATCGGGTGGACGGAGGTGGCGTTTGAGGCGGTAGAGACAGTCGGGGTCGCCGCGTTTGATGACGCTGATGCCTTCGGTGCAGCTTAGAGTTGCCTGAAAGCCGATCTCACGCAGGACTTCGTCGGTGTTTTCGCTGAAGGCTCCGAAAGGGTAGGTGAAAGTGTTGGGGGCGACGCCGGTGACGTAGGCGATCTTGTTTTGCAGGTGCCAGACGTCAGAGGAGAGGAACTTGGCATAGGATTCTTTTGATTCAGAAGTAGTTTGAGATACACCGTTTCGATGATCAAAGGAATGACAGTTATAGGAGTGGTTCTGGATCTCCCAGCATCCGGACAGGTGCATTTCCAGGATGTCGTCCCAGGTCAGATGAGCGTAGCTGGGATTTTCGTCCGGAGTCTGGCTGAAATCATCAGACAGCTTTCCCACGATGGAGATGACTGCTTTCATATTGTATTTTTTCAATAGTGGGAATGCGTAGTAATAGTTGTTATAGTAGCCATCGTCAAAGGAAAGGACTATGGGCTTTTTTGGCAGGAAGCCGGTGCCGTTGACATAGTCGATGACTTCTTTCATGAAGACCGGCGTGTAGCCTTTCTTTCGGATGTACTGGAGATCCTTTTCAAAGAGGTCGGGAGAGACGATGTACTGACTCTGCTTGACCGGATCTTTTAGCATGGAATGATACATGAGGATCGGCAGTTCGATCTGGTTTTCGTGGGTGATGGCAGTGTTGGCCTGCAGTTCATTGAGGTAGTAATTACCCTCGGAGAACGGGTATTTTCTCTGATACTGGCCATCGTTCTGGCGTACTACGGTGGAGCGGTGGGAGGAGAGAAGTTTGGTGATGCTGTAAAGATCGATCCAGATTTGTGTGGGGTTGTCTTTGGCGTCTTCATCAAAGATCAGCTGCATCCCCAGGTGGAGGTGAGGTGTGTCGATGTTGTTGGTGTTCTCCCGCAGGCTGTAGCCGGTCTGCCCGGTGTATCCGATGACGTCTCCAGCGGTGACGGTGGCTCCGACGTGCAGATTTGATGCAAAGGGCGCGTCTTTCCGCAGGTGGGCGTAGTAATAATAGCGCTGATTATCGAAGCTGCGGATCCCGATGCGCCAGCCACCATACTGATTCCACCCGAGGGCTTCTACAGTGCCGCTTTCTACGGCGATTACAGGACTTCCTACGGAGGTCATAAGATCGTGCCCCAGATGCCGGCGGCTGTAGCCATAGCTTCGGCTGGTCCCGAAGTCATCAAAATCCTCGTAGTAAAAGCCGTCAGCGATGGGAGAAAAGGCCTTGAGCCCGTAGACTTTTTTCCAGGTCTCTTTACCTGTTTTTTCATCGGGAATACGGATCTGATATTCCCCTAGCATTCCCTGTAAAACCGCACCGTAGGCGCTGTCTCTT
>NZ_JACRWC010000109.1 GCF_014306095.1 Lentihominibacter faecis | reverse complement strand
AACCACATTATACTGAAATAGGTGATTTTTTGGTATAACCTCTACTGCGCACCCGCATAGCGGGTGGTTGATACTTCGCACGCTATGCGTGCTCAGCACGGGCTTATAGCCCTAAAAATAGAAAGATCCGGGAATAATCCCGGATCTTCAAACGACTCAATTTAAAAGTTTGTTATCTCTGTCTGTGTCTTCTTCCTGTGATTGCAACTGCTGCCATCGCGATGATCGCTGCCAGTGCAACTCCGCCTACTGCGAACAGATTGAAGTCATCGCCAGTCTTAGCGCTCTTGTCTGCCTTAGCAACTGCACCATTATCCTTTGATGGTTTATCTAAGTTTCCAGGCTGTGTCGGCTCATTAGAGCCAGATCCAACCTTTTCCCATGCAGCGAATACTTCAGTGTCTTTTGTGATTTTCTGATCAAAATCAAATTTTTCACCATATGCAAAAGAATCTAATTTAGTATCATCGTTCTCATTCCACTTTGCCGTTCCGTTGTACCATCCTAAGAACTTATAACCATCAACAGCTTTTGGATCAGTGATAGCATAAGCTTTTCCGTCGAACTCATATTCTTCATTAACTATAGCCAGAAACTCTTTAACACTTTTTCCGTCTGGAACTGTGATGGAATCACCTTGTTCATAATCAATAGATCCTTCTGGCTGCATAGCATAGAAATCCACACTGTGCCCAAGCGGTTCCAGTTCAACCTGTCCAGCATCTTCCTTATCTAAATAGTAGTAAGGACGATCCCCCCTGACAGCCTTATGTGTAGCCCCCAAAACACATGCATAGTCATCATCATTATAAATAACGAGATATTCATCTTTATCAAGAACTAAAACAGCTTTGTCATTTACAACATACTGTCCAGGATCATCAGTAAATTCTCCGCCAGAAATTTCCGGGGTATAAGGATATCCCGTTGTGTTTAAATCCCCATCAAAAGTTCCTCCGGAGATTTTAACAAATCCGCCATTACTACCTGTATAGCCAAAAATATTACCTGCACCATCGTTACTAGCTGTAAATGTACCACCTGTAATAGTCAGTTCACCTTTATCCATCTCAGCGTTGCCATATCCATTTGCAATAACAGATTTCGCACTGTCTGCGACTTCAAAAGAACCTCCTGAAATATTAGCAATATTCCAGTTAAGTACAACTGCTCCGGAAGTATTGCTGAATTTTCCATCCTTAATAGTCAAATCGCCGAAATCATCATTTTTAATAGTATTTAAACCGCCACTGAAGGTTCCGCCATTAATAGTTAATTTGGCATTAATTTTTGCAGTGTTTTCGCTTCCATTATACCAGCCATTATCAATCAAGCTGGAAAAATGTCCTGTCTGAGACACTTCAACGCCACTATTGATCGTCATCTCACCCTGGTTCAAAATATTGTAGTAGGAGTTTCCACCACTAACAGAATCACTCTTACCAGTTTCCTTAGAACGAGTAAACTTTCCCCCACTCAAAGTCGCTGTCGCTCCCTGCTTATTATATACAGCCGCTTTTGCATGAGACACATTATCCACAGTTCCATCACCTTTGATAGTCAGTGTTCCTTCATTAGTGATAGTGTGGTTACCAGCTTCGTTTGTCAACGTCTGCCCATTCAGATCCAACGTAATGTTCTTGTCAGCTGGAATCGTGATGCTGGCTGCAAAAGATGCTGTTAACTTAATAGTGTCACCCTTTTGAGCAGCTTTAATTTCATTAGCTAAAGCTGTTGCATCACCAGCAACTCTTACTGTATCTGCGCTTACCGTCATCGGCACCGCCATCACAAACACCATGATGAGGGAGATGATGCTGCACAGCATAAGTCTTCTCTTTTTCATGTTTCCACCTCTTAATTCTTTTCGTCGAGCCGTTATAAATATAAAACGTTTCTTCAATTATAGCACTCCACCCCCCTAGATACAAGTTTTTTTGAAAGAACACGCTGCTTATTCATTACATTTAAAAGATCTTTTTTTACATCTACAGCACGAGACCTTATGTTTCGCATATGATAATGTCTTAATATATATCAAATGACGGCATCACTTTATGTGAAGGAACTGTACGTGCACATCCTGCTGAAAAACTGCTTTTTGCTGACGAGCCACATCTGTGCCGCCCAAGATATCAGTACTGCGGGGAAATGATCCAGATGGACGCTTCCCTTCATCCATGGTTCGGAAGATCCAAAACCACCAGCATCCCTCAGGCTAAAGGCCGGATAGAGCGACTGTTTCAAACACTACAGTCACGCCTGCTGGTCGAATTACGGCTGGCAGGCATATCCAATCTCGAGCAGACAAATGAGTTCTTAGCATCCTGCCTCAAAGAATTCAATGCACAGTTTACTCTTGATATGGATTGTACTAGATCTGTTTTTGAAAAACAACCGGATGCCGATAAAATCACCCAGTTTCTTGCAGTCCTGACGCCCAGGAAAATCGATGCAGGTCACTGTATACGATTCCGCAGCAAATACTACGCTCTGACGGATGAACAGGGATGTCAGGCGGATTTCTACAAAGGGACAGCTGCAATCGTCATCCGAACACTTTCCGGTAAACTCTATGTGTATGCCATGGCAGGTAAAGAAGAGCCGTAGGCCTGCTGATCATATCCCTGAAATGTTTATGCCGCGAAAGGCGTTTGACAATGAGCTGCGACATGAGAGGCTTATCTGCCGGGAGGCCAAAGTGATATGCTGCTGCCTCCCGCCTCCCAGGCTCATGTCGCAGGAGCCTCGTTGTCAAATGCACCGTGGAATAACATTTCATTGATTACATAGACAAAAGCACCGATTGACCGGTGCTAATGTTGAACTATTTTTAAGACATTTTCAAAAACGGTTGACAGGTTTTTCTTTTTCCCGCTCTCGCACTTTTCTGGCTTCCACTCTCGCGCTTTTCTGGCACGTTTTTCTACGAAATCATATTTTCTGATAGCAATATGCAGAAAACGTTTCTGCATACTCGCTTTTATACGGACGCTTTTCAGAATGAAGCCAGAAACGCCAAATCCATCCGCCGCCCATTGCCAGATATAAGGATATTTTCAAATATATTTCTGTATCTTATAAACTGTAATGTAAATATCATACATTTATCGGTTCGCACGCCCTTCCTTTTGTTGTTTCCCCCGTCCTTTTTCTGTTTTTGTCTTCAAAAAAGGCGATTTCTGCACATTTGAAATATCTGGCATCCTAACCCACCTGTAACTATTCTGTAAAAAAAAAGCCCGGAATCGCTTCCGAGCCAGTATCATGAACAGTACAGTCGGCGAGGACCGCACGTACTTGTATGGAGGTCTTTTAAACAGCAACTCTTCATGAGGACGGCAGGCAGAGAGCCTGCCGTCTGTACACATGATCCATGAAGGAGTTTGCCTTCGCAGAACCACGAGAGGCTCTGCACTAACATGATTGGTTGAATTAGTTAAAATGCTTTTTCATAAACACCCAGCACCAGTTCTTCGGTGCAAGGGCGTGGATTTCCGCCTGTGCAAACATCTGCCATAGCAGCTTTAGCCAGATCCGGAAGATCCTTCTTCAGCACGCCGATCTCGCCCAGATTCTGCGGAATATTGACATCCAGCGAAAGCTTGCGAACCGCATTGATCGCTGCGTCTCTGTATTCTTCCTGGCTCATATCGTCTACCCCTTCTACGCCCATAGCCCGAGCGATCTCACGATACTTCTCACCAGTGTAATCCTTGTTAAATTCCATAACGTAAGGCAGCAGCACTGCATTAGCCACGCCATGCGGCGTTCCGTAAAATGCTCCCAGAGGATGAGCCATGCCATGTACCACGCCAAGCCCTACATTAGAGAACGCCATGCCGGTCACATACTGACCGAGAGCCATATCTTCTCTGCCCTTCGGGTCGTTTTCTACAGCCGCACGCAGAGATCTTGAAATCAGCTCGATCGCTTTCAGATTCAGCGTATCTGCCAGTTCCCATGCAGCCTGCGTCGTATATCCTTCGATCGCATGTGTCAAAGCATCCATACCTGTGGACGCCGTCAATCCCTTCGGCATGCTGGACATCATTTCCGGATCAACTACCGCTACGACCGGGATATCATGCGGATCTACACATACGAACTTTCTCTTCTTTTCTTCATCAGTAATAACGTAGTTGATCGTCGTCTCTGCTGCCGTTCCCGCAGTCGTAGCCACCGCGATCATCGGTACAGCCTTGTTCTTCGTCGGTGCAACACCTTCCAGCGAAACCACATCGCTAAATTCCGGATTGTTGATGATGATACCGATGGCCTTTCCGGTATCCTGCGGAGATCCGCCACCGATGGCAATCAGATAATCAGCTCCAGCCTTCTTAAAAGCCTCTACCCCTTTTTTCACAACTTCTACAGACGGATTTGCCTTTACTTCATCATAAATCGCATATGCATAGCCCGCTCCGTCCAGAAGATCTGTCACTTTCTTTACCACCTGGAACTTTACGAGATCCTTGTCTGTAACGATCAGAGCCTTCTTAAAACCTCTGGCCTTCACTTCCGTCAAGATTTCCTGGATCGCACCTGCACCATGATAACTTGTTTCATTGAGCATAAATCTGTTTACCATCGTTTGTACCTCCTTAGCGTTTCGTTCCCTGTTATTCATTGTTTTATTTTTATATAAAACCCCTTTTTTGTTCCCTATTGTCATTATACGTTTTTCTGCAAAAAAAATAAGGACGACCCTTGCGAAAAAAAGTGTCCTTATTTGCAGAATATTTGCAAAGGTCTTTGCAGAAGCCCTGTCCGGTTTTCTGCAAAGAGCGCCGCTAGCGTCGAAACAGCTCCCGATATCTGCGCGGCGTCATATTGTATTTCTCCTTGAATTTACGGTGGAAATAGCTGGTATTTTCATAGCCCACACTGAGGATCACATCGTTGATCGGAAGATCCGACTCTGTCAATAGTTCCTGCGCCCGATAAAACCTCTTGTTCAGCACCATCTCCCGAAACGTCTCGCCGGTCTTTTCTTTTAAGAGCCTTGACAGCGAATACTGTGACTGATGCAGCTTGTCCGCCAGCTCCGTCAGACTGGCATGCTGAAAATGACTGTCTATGTACTCCATGCTCTCTTTGACCAGCATATCATCGAATTTTTCCTGCACGCCACGGTTCAAACGATCCGTATAATAAGCAAGATGCATACATAAAAGTCCCATTGTAGTCTGCAGGATCGTATCGTTCTCCTGGTCATGGATCAGCATAGACACCATATTCTCGATCAGATTCTGCACCGGCACCACGTCTGCCACTTGAAAATACAGAAACTCTCCCTGACTGCTGTTCTTTCTCAAAACATTGATCAGAAAATCCGTAATAACATTGTTGAAACTCAGCATCGTGTACGGTTTGTCAAAGAACTCCGGTCTGATCACGAAGTTCACCGAAATATCATCCTTTTCCGCTTTCTTGATCTCGTGCCATGAATACTGATTTAGAAGTAAAAACTCCCCCGCCTGCACCGTGATCTCCTGCCCATCGATGATATGTGTGCAGGAACCTTTGCAGACGTACATCATCTCAATAAAATCGTGGCGGTGGCGCGGGAATGCTATAAATCTCGTATGCGTCCTGATCTGGATCAGCTTCTGGTCGTTTCCCATCATCTTGCGCGCGGTCACAATAAAGGGATCTCCTTCTGTGTACAAATCCTTGCGAATCCCTGCACCTTCTTCCAGAATCTCGCGTTCTTCCTCCCGGACAGCTTCCAGGATCTCAAGCAGTTCCTGTCTCATCTAGTTCGGTTTCCTTTCTCCTACTGCGATCTGCAAAAACTTCTCGATGGCCTGCAAAGGGTCATCCTTGCCGATGGTCAATCTAATGTACGGTTCTCTTCCGCCGTTTATCATCATCCTGCCTCCATATGTGGATATCAGGCCTGCCATGATCCGCTCCGTAAGCTTGACATTTTCTAAAAGTTTGAATATGATCTTGTACCCCTGCTGAGAGATCTCCGAGATCCCCAGTTTGCCTGCCATGGCCCGTATCTTGGATATTTTGATAAGGTTCATGGTCGCTTTCGGAATATCGCCAAACCGATCCAGCAGTTCATCTATGATCTCCGATTCATCTTCGTCACTGGTGATCATGGCGATCTTTTTATACATCTGCAGCCTGAGCATTTCGTTTTCAATGTAACGTTCCGAAAGGATCGCAGGGATCGGCAGATTGAATGCCGTTTCTTCCGCTTCCGGGATCTCCTCGATCCCGCGGGCTTTGTCGACAGCCTCTTCCAGCATTTTGCAGTACAGCTCATATCCTATATTCAACATATGGCCCGACTGCTCCGTTCCCAGAAGATTCCCGGCGCCACGAAGCTCCAGATCACGCATGGCGATCTTGAAGCCGGAGCCAAACTCCGTAAATTCCTTGATGGCTCGCAGCCTTTTTTCCGAGATCTCAGTAAGCGTCTTATCTTTTTTATACATTAAATACGCATATGCCATCCGATCCGAGCGACCTACCCGCCCGCGAAGCTGATAGAGCTGCGCCAGACCAAAATGATCAGCATCCAGCACGATCATGGTGTTGACGTTAGGGATATCCATGCCGGACTCGATGATCGTGGTAGAAACCAGCACATTGTATTCCCCATTGGAAAAGTCCATGATGATATCTTCCAGCTGGTGCTCCCGCATCTTGCCATGTCCCACAGCCACCGATGCCTCCGGAACCAGCCTCTCTATCTCGCTGGCGACCCGATTGATGGAATCCACCCGGTTGTACAGCACATAAACCTGACCTCCACGCGCCAGCTCCTTTTCGATGGCCTCCCGGATCACAAAATCATCCATTTCCATAACGTATGTCTGCACCGGATATCGGTCTTCCGGCGGTTCTTCAATAGTACTCATATCTTTGATCCCGGAAAGAGACATATGCAAAGTTCTCGGGATCGGCGTTGCCGAAAGAGTCAGCACATCTACATTCTCTTTCAGCTGTTTTATTTTTTCTTTATGCTTGACGCCAAACCGCTGTTCCTCGTCGATGACCAGAAGTCCCAGATCCTTGAACTTTACATCAGAAGAAAGCAGCCTGTGAGTTCCGATCAGCAGATCGATGCTCCCATTCTCCACACCTTCCAGAATAGCCTTCTGCTGCGCTGCGGTACGAAAACGGGACAGCATTTCCACTTTAAACGGAAACTTTTCGAATCGATCCTTCATCGTATAATAATGCTGATTAGCCAGCAGAGTCGTCGGCACTAACACAGCCGCCTGTTTGCCGTCCGCCACACATTTAAACAATGCTCTGGCCGCCACTTCCGTCTTGCCAAATCCCACATCACCACACAGCAGCCGGTCCATAGGCACATCACGTTCCATGTCCTGCTTGATCTCTTCAATGCATCGCAGCTGATCTTCCGTTTCGGTATAAGGAAAGCTGTCTTCAAACTCACTCTGCCATACGGTATCTTCCGAAAAAGCATAACCTTTCTCATGCATCCTGGCCGCTGATACCCGGATCAGTTCCTGCGCCATATCATCGACTGCTGCACGGGCTCTCGCCTTGGTCGCTTTCCACTCGCCACCGGAAAGTTTGTTGAGTCGCGGCGCCACACCGTCTCCTCCAATGTATTTCTGAAGCATTCCCAGCTGATCCACCGGAATGTAGAGAGAATCCTCTCCCGCGTACTTGACTTTCAGATAGTCCTTACGCACCCCCTGCACAGTCAGCTGTTCGATACCCACGAATTTACCGATTCCGTGACTTTCATGGACCACATAATCGCCCGCCTGCACATCCGCAAAACTCTTGATCTGCTCTCCACGCGTTTTCCTGCGTTTTCTCCGGCTTTTCCGATTGCCGCCAAAGATATCGCCCTCCCATATCCAGACCTTCTTTTCATCTGTGAATTCCATGCCTGCTGTAAGGGTTCCCTGCTTCATGGCGATCCTGCCGTCCAGCTTTTCCCGGATCAGAAATTCCCGCAGGTTTTTCTCACGTTCCTGACTGCTGCATACGATGGTAACGTCAAAATTTCTCCGCACATAACTGTCCAGCTCGCTTTTGAGCAGGTCCATCCGTCCGTTAAACGCCGGCGTCTGTCTGCAGTTGACGCTGATCAGTTCTTTCAGGAAAGGCGCATTTTTGATGGTTCCTGTAAAGGGAGTAAAAATATAGCCCGGCTTTTCGTAAAGCAGAAAATAATCTTTTTCCCCGGAAAGTCCCTTGAAATCCTCGCCGATCCCTCGTCCTGAACTTAAAATCGTCTCAATATCTTCGCCACGCTCCTTGTCCCAGACTTCCAGCGTCTCCAGAATGCGAGCCGGATCATCGATAAAAACCTCCGGAGCATGCATATAATCCCAGATATACATAGTTTCCTCGTAGAAATAATGGAGGAATTTTTCCAGATACTGAATATTGATCATGTTCCCGGCATATTCCAGCAGCTGCCCTTCCCTCTGTTTCAGCTGATGGATCAGCTCCGTTCCAGGTTCTTTCTTTTCCAGCTTTCGAATCTGTTTCTCATAAGCTGCACGTATATTTTTTTCTGCCTCTGCAAAAAGCTGGTGCTCCCGAGGGATCTGGGAGCACGGATAAATGCTCACGGATTTCAGGTGCTCCTCCGAACGCTGCGTATTCAGATCAAAGGTACGAATGGAGTCCACCTCCGTATCGAACAGTTCGATACGGTATGGATTGTCGCTATCCGGTGTAAACACATCCAGGATCCCGCCGCGGACACTGTATTCGCCTCTTCCTTCTACCATGGAAACTCTTTCATATCCCTGTAATGTCAGCTTTTCCCGGATCTTATCCAGCTCGATATCTTCTCCTCTCGTGATTTCTATCACGTTTTCTGCAAAGATTTCTTTTGGCGGAAGTTTTTTGATCGCGCCGGTCACGGGAGCGATCACGATACAGTCTTCTCCCCGGCTCACAGCACGGAGCACGCTCATCCGTTTCAGCAGATCATCGTTGCTGCGTGCTTCAAACTGTATCAGAGATTCTTCCTCCGGAGGCAGAATATAGATATTCTCTCCACTAAAAAAAGAAAGGTCCGATGCCAGCCGCTTCGCTCTGTTGAGCGTAGAAACGACGATCAAGCTCTGACCTTTTTTATCTTTTCGGAGATTTGCTATGATCGGTGCGATCCGACCTTCCGACGCACCTGCTATGTTAATCATTCCTTGTTTTGTCACGATCTTCCCTTCCCGATAATCTAGGTTTTACATTATATTCATTCATAGCCTTATCAATACCCTTTTCTAAAATACATCCTACTGCATCTGCTGCACGATCCACAGCATCCTCGATCAGCTTCTCGTCCTGCTTTGAGGTTTTACCAAGAACAAAATCCTTCCATTCGGCACCTCCACCGCTTTTACCGATTCCGATCCTGATCCGCGGGAAATCCTTCGACTGGATCTGTCCGATAATGGACTTCATCCCGTTGTGACTGCCTGCGCTTCCTTTTTTTCTGATACGGATCGTTCCGATTTCCAGATCAAAATCATCATAGATCACGATCAGATCTTCCAGGTCGATATCATAATAGCTGACGATTTCCCTCACAGATTCACCACTGAGGTTCATATACGTCTGAGGCTTTACCAGCAAAGCTTTCTGACCGAAGATGAAACCATCTCCGGTCAGCGCCTTGTGTTTCAGTTTATTGACCTTGATATCGTGCTTTTCCGCCAGCTTATCGATGGCTAAAAACCCCATATTATGTCTTGTCTTTTCGTATTTTTTCCCCGGGTTTCCGAGACCCACGATTACAAACATCTGTCCTGCTTTCTACTCGCTTTTCCGTGAATTCTAGTCAAAAAGTTTACTGATCGATCCATTTGTGAAGATCCGTGTCATGGCTTCTGCAAACAGCGGAGCAACGGATACGATCCGCATTTTTTCGATTCTCTTTTCTTCCGGGATCGGCAGTGTATTCAGAAGAACCAGTTCTTCAATAGCAGAATTTTCGATTCTCTCGATTGCAGGTCCGGAAAGTACAGCATGTGTCGCACATGCTCTTACACTGACAGCACCCAGATCCTTCAGTGCATTGGCAGCATTGGTGATCGTTCCTGCTGTATCGATCATATCGTCCACCAGGATGCAGTTCTTGCCTTCGATATCCCCGATGATGTTCATGATCTCGCTCTTGTTTGGCTCCGGTCTTCTCTTATCCACGATGGCGATCGGTGCATTCAGAGGCTGTGCCATGTTTCTGGCTCTGGTTACGCTTCCGTGGTCAGGAGAAACAATGACCACATCTTCCAGTCCCTTTGCCACAAAATATTTGGACAGGATCGGCATGCCAACCAGGTGATCTACCGGAATATCAAAATATCCCTGAATCTGTGCTGCATGAAGATCCATCGTAACAACTCTGTCGGCTCCTGCTGCCACCAGCAGATCTGCTACCAGCTTGGCTGTGATCGGATCTCTTGCCTTGGCTTTTCTGTCCTGACGTGCATATCCGTAATAAGGGATGACCGCATTGATCCTTCCTGCAGATGCTCTCTTCATGGCATCGATCATGATCAGCAGTTCCATGAGATTGTCATTTACCGGATCACATGTAGACTGTACGATATAGCAGTCTGTTCCTCTTACTGTCTCCCACAGATTCACGGAAATCTCACCATCACTGAACTTGTTTACAGTGGCTTTTCCCAGCGGTTTGCCCATAATAGACGCAATTTCTTCCGCCAGTTCAGGGTGTGAATTTCCTGTAAATACCTTGTAGTTTGAAAATACACTATTTTTCATTTGTTTCTCCTACCTCTGCTTTCTGTTTAAACTGTGTGCTACTTCTTTAAAATACCTCTTTTTTCAACCCATCCTTCGATAGATTTCCCTTTTGATCTTGCTACGTAAAGGGCTCCGTCCTCTACGTCATTTGTAATGGTGCTTCCCGCAGCAATATACGCATCTTTGCCGACATGCACCGGTGATACCAGATTGACGTTACACCCGATGAATGCACCGTCTTCTACCACCGAACGATACTTTTTACTGCCATCGTAGTTGACGAATACCACGCCGCATCCCAGATTGACCTTCTTGCCCACGTCGGAATCTCCCACGTAAGTCAGATGCGCTGCCTTGGCTCCGTCATCGAGCCTGGAATTCTTGATTTCCACAAAGTCACCGACTTTGCAGTGGCTGCCGACCTCACTGTTCGGTCTCAGGTATGCGAACGGTCCCACACTGGTCTCGTTGCCCACCTTGCTTTCCAGAATAACGGAACTCTGGATCGATGTGTCGTTTCCGATGATCGAATCCTTGATCCTGGTATTCTGTCCGATCGTGCAGTTTTCACCGATCTCCACATCGCCTTCCAGTACGACACACGGATAGATGACCGTGCCCTTGCCGATCCTGACTCCTTCATCAATATATACTGCTTTCAGATCGATAAACACCACCCCGGCGTCCAGATATTCCAGGTTGCGCTCGATTCGTCTGGCTTCCATTTCTTCATATTCTGCTCTGTTCATACGGAACTCCTTACCGATTCTTATCTTTATCCAGAATCATTTCACCAACTTTATAAATATCGCCAGCTCCCATCGTAATGACAAGATCACCTTCCTGTGCATTATTATATACGAAGCTTGCTATCTCCTCAAAATCTTCGAAGAAGTATACATCCTTGCCCGGATCATGTTCCTTGATCTTGTTCATAAGTGTCTTGGAGCTGATCTTATGGATGTTCTTTTCACGCGCTGCGTAGATCTCCGCCAGCACGACTTTATCCGCCTCATCAAAGGCTGTTGCGAAATCATCCAGCAGTGCCATTGTTCTCGTATACGTATGCGGCTGGAACAGGCACCACAGAGTGTTGTGTTTCATGTTGCGTACCGCTGCCAGCGTCGCCTTGATTTCTGTCGGATGATGTGCATAGTCATCGACGATGCGGATCCCGGTAGACGTCTCGCCCAGCAGATCAAAACGGCGCTGCGTTCCTGTATAACCGTCCAGCGTCTTCACGATATCCTCCACGGATACTCCCTGGATGTGGCAGCATGCAAACGCTGCGAGCGCATTCAGGATATTATGCTCGCCCGGCACAGCAAGTTCGATCTGGCAAAGTGCTTTGCCGCCGTGATTTACATGGAATTGCGGCATTCCGTCATTGTTGAAGTTGATATCAGATGCATAGTAGTCACAGCTTTCACTAAGCCCGAATGTAATGGCATTCGGCAGTCCGCTGATGACGCTCTTTACGAAAGGATTGGCATCGTATGCGATCACGGCACCGTTTTGCGGAACCAGTTTCGCAAACTTGTCAAAAGATTTGGCAATATGTTCCACATCCTTGAAATAATCAAGGTGGTCGGAATCGATATTCAGAATGATCTCGATTTTTGGCTTGAGATTCAGGAAGCTGTCCATGTACTCGCATGCTTCCGTTACAAAATAGTCATTCTGCCCTACATAAACATTTCCGTTGATTTCCGGCAGATTGCCACCGACCAGGATCGTTGGCTCCTTGTGTGCATTTTTTAAGATCAGCGAAACCATGGATGTCGTTGTCGTTTTCCCATGAGTTCCTGAAATCGCAATACTGCTGTCATACTCTGCCATCAAAGCACCCAGAGCCTGCGCCCGTGTTACAGCCGGGATCCCCAGCTCTTTTGCTTTCGCCAGTTCCGGGTTTTCCATGCTGATCGCAGAGGAGTAGATAATAAGATCTTTGCCCTCTACGTTCTCCGCCTTGTGACCTATATAAATCTGTGCACCGTCATGCGCAAGCTTGGCAGTCATGTCGCTTTCTCTCATATCCGATCCGGAAATATCATATCCTCTCGCCATCAAAATCTCTGCCACTGCAGACAGCCCGATTCCGCCGATGCCGATACAATGGATTTTTTTATAATCCGGTAAATTAATCATAATCACGCCTCCCTAATCATAGATATTGAGATTATACCATATTTAACACGAAAAATGCGGTCTAATATGAAAAAAATTGTTTTTTGCTCACAAGCCTGTTATGATGGTTGTAAAGTTATTACACAGGAGAGTATCATCATGAAGCGAAGTCAAAGAGTTGGCGCCATCTGCCAGATTTTAACCGAATCACCCGGGAAGATTTTCAGTCTCAGCTATTTCTGCGAAAAATTCTCCGCGGCCAAGTCCAGTATCAGTGAGGACATCAGTGCTGCAAAGGAGGCTGTTCGCATAGCCGGATACGGATATATCGAAACGATTCCCGGTGCGTCCGGAG
The DNA here is from genome assembly GCF_014306095.1 of Lentihominibacter faecis. Classification (GTDB taxonomy): domain Bacteria; phylum Bacillota; class Clostridia; order Peptostreptococcales; family Anaerovoracaceae; genus Lentihominibacter; species Lentihominibacter faecis. The sequence goes on along the minus strand of NZ_JACRWC010000109.1, from coordinate 50,452 downwards.
GTGTAAAATACGTCACGGACATTTCCCCGGAAAAGGCCAAAGAAGTACAGGAGAATCTTTGCACCCTGCTGCAGGAGGAAAGCCGGATCCTGGGAGGCGGCTTTCTTTACACGTCCGATATCATGTACAACCCCGACATCGTCAAAGGCATGGCTCAGATCTTTGCAAAAAAATTCCGTGATGCCGGAGCCGATTACGTCGCTACCATCGAAACCAAAGGGATCCCTGTCGCCTTTATGACCGCGCAGCTTCTCAATATTCCTGTCATCGTGATCCGAAGAGAAACCAAGATTTCAGAAGGTGCAACGGTCAGCATCAACTATTTCCCCGGCTCGTCGGAACGTTTGCAGAAAATGTCCATTTCCAAGCGTGCAGCAGCACCCGGATCTAAAGTCCTGATCATCGATGACTTTATGCGGGGCGGCGGGAGCATCAAAGGACTGGTTGAGATCTTCTCCGAAGTAGACATCAGCATCGTAGGGATAGGAGTCGCCATCGTAAATATCGAACCGGAGAAGAAGAAGGTACAGAACTATTTCCCGATCGTTCATCTGGGAGAAGTGGATGAAACCGCAAAATCCGTCGAAGTCATACCAAATTGTCAGATTTTTTAAAATTTACTTGTTTGCAAAACTATTCTGTTGTATAATACTTACATCACTAATGAAGCATTGCGGCACGAAAGGCGGTACTACAAATGAATATTACTGATGTAAGAATTCGCAAGGTTAACGATGAGGGCAAAATGAAAGCCGTTGTTTCCATCACCTTCGATGATGAGTTCGTTGTACACGACATCAAGATCATTGAAGGACAGAACGGTTTATTCATCGCTATGCCTAGCAGAAAGATGGGTGAAGGGGACTTCCGAGACATCGCTCATCCACTGGTTTCCGAGACAAGAAACAAGATCAGAGATGCGATCTTTGCAGAATACGAGAAAGTCCTTGCACAGAAAGCAGCAGAAGGTGAAACCATCACAGAACAATAATCGGATAGCAAAAGAGCCATCATGAAGAGACGGCTCTTTTTTTGCGCACTTTTGTGAGTATTTTTCTATTCTATGGTTTTGACACGGATCAGATTTGTTGTGCCAGGCACCTGCAGCGGCATGCCCGCACTGAGAACGATACAGTCGCCTTTCTTGACGAACTTCATCCGCTCCGCCCCCTCGATCGCTTTTTCCATCAGATCATTCCAGTTGCTGCTCCGCTGAGTCAGAACCGGATACACCCCACGTGTCAGGGCCTGCTGATGATATGTCTTGGAATCCGGCGTGGCAGCAATGATCGGTTCCACCGGCTTGTATTTAGCCATCATCTCTGCCGTATAACCGGAGGTCGTGATCGCAACGATCGCACTGGCCTTGATATCATGTGCCGTCGTGCAGGCAGCATGCCCCATAGCGTTTGACACGTCACGATCGTTTGTTTCTACTTCCAGGAACTTATACTGATTTACTTCTTCTGCATCTTCTTCCGCCTGGCTGACGATCTTCGCCATCGCTTTGACGGTTTCCACCGGATAATCCCCTGCAGCACTTTCTCCAGACAGCATCACGGCCGATGTTCCATCAAACACCGCATTAGCCACGTCCGTTATCTCTGCACGTGTCGGCGCTGGAGAATGTGTCATGGATTCCAGCATCTGCGTCGCAGTAATGACGGTTTTTCCTGCTTTGCAGCATTCTTTTATGAATTTTTTCTGGATGCCCGGAAGTTTTTCAAAATCCACTTCCACGCCCATGTCACCGCGGGCGATCATGATCCCGTCAGAAAGCGCCAGGATCTCCTTGAAGTTTTCGATCCCTTCCGTATTCTCGATCTTGGAAATGATTTTGATACGGTCTCCGCCATTTTCATTGAGAAGTGATCTGAGGACTTTTACGTCTGCTCCGCTTCTCACAAAGGAGGCAGCAACATAATCCACGTCCATTTCGATACCAAACAGGATATCCTGCCGATCAGCTTCACTGATATATTCAAGATCCAGCGACTGGTTCGGAATGTTCACACCCTTGCGGTTGCTGACCTTGCCGCTGTTTACAACAATGCAGCGCACTTCATCTTCTGTAGTGCCTGCCACTCTGAGCCGCACCCGTCCATCATCGATCAGGATGGATGTTCCCAGACTTACCTGCGACGGAAGCGCCTTGTATGTCGTGCTTACTCTTTCTTTTGTGCCCGGGCATTCTTCCGATGTCAGTGTGAATTCATCGCCCTCTTCCAGGATCTCGCTTCCATTTTCGAAATCTCCAAGACGGATCTCAGGGCCCTTCGTATCAAGCAGTATCGCTGCAGGACGATCCTGTTCATCCCGCACGCGACGAAAAGTTTCTATAGTCTTACGATGTTCCTCGTGTGTTCCGTGAGAAAAGTTGAGCCGCGCTACATTCATGCCGGCTTCCAGCATTTCACGCATCGTATCTGCATCCCGGCTCGCCGGGCCGATCGTGCATACGATCTTAGTTTTTTTCAGCATATTATCACCTCGTATTATCATCCATAATTTCTGTTATTATATCACCAAATAATGCGAGGTGCAATCGTGCCGCTGCACGCGCAGTGTCAGCTTCCGCCTACTTCCTCCGGGCATGATCCGCACGAATAGCCTTCGCAGTAAACGAATTATTTTTCCACCAGCTCCACAGGCTGACCACCACCGTCACCACTGCCGACAGCCCCTGATAAAACTCTTCCTCTGTATAGGGCAGCGGGGTGCGACCCGATGCTGCGATCAGCTGATTCACAAGAACCGCCGCCAGTGTAATACTTCTGAGGATCGTCTCTCGATCCGGCATCACAGATTCCTGCAAAGCATCCGCAGACGATATCCGCACTCTCCGCGTTACGACCTTTTCCAGCCTTCGCATTCTTCTCATATCAATACCTCCTTTCCAACAAACATCAGCCAGCTTTAATAATATAGTTCATAACGATATACGGCTGCAGGTTGTTATGTGCACTGCCGCTTCCCACAGCTGCTGCCGTACCGGAAACACTGTGAGAATGAGAGCCTCCTGAACGCACGGAATTCCATGTTAGATCCGTACATCCGGTGGAAGCCACACAACCATTCCAGCTTCCAGATTTTCTCGATGCGATACCACCCAGCGCATGAGTGTGCGCCCCGCCGGACGCAGCTGTACCCGATACAGAATGACTATGACTCGCCATCTCTGCAGTCGTCAATGTATGCGCCTTCTCACCGCCGGTTTTCCCCAACGTGTTAAACGCAGTATCCGATCCGTTCTTTCCAACCGGGATCCGGCCTCTCAGATCCGGCAGCTGAAATGTGGCATCAGTTCCGCCGGATCCAGCAGCTTCTCCCGTCAAAACTTCATACAGCCTCGGATATGTCTCGCACGACACTGTACTTCCGTCAAGCAGCAGCCATCCAGCCGGGATCGCATCGCTGAACCATCCCATCACTGCACCGACCGGGGTCGATCCGAATACCGACATACCGTTCACCGTCAAATCACTTCCTTCTATATGAAGACCGCTTCCCAACGATTCCTCCGGCACGCAGTTGATACCGATCTGATACGCCGGTGTCCCATCCTCATCAGCAAGCTTTCTCATGTAGATCCCCGGACATCCACTGTCCAGCTCCAAACTTACGGTATCTGAAGAAAGCTCATCTGTAACGGTCACTTCCAGTTCAAAGCTGCCGGCCAGAGAAAAGCCTTCCGGATCATCCCCGATCACCGGGATCTCCAGCTGATACAGACCTTCCTCATACCTGAAATCCGATGCTAAAACAGCCTTGGTACCTGTCACCCATCCTTCCGAAGACTTGTCCCGGTACCGGTAGCTGCACGTTTTGATCCCATTCATCACCTGACCGAAACTTTCATTCCACAACCATACTGACATCTTCAGATTGGTTTCCTTTTCCACGCCGTTTTTACGCTCTGCATCTGCGCTCTGGATCACGATCGGTCTATATGATTTCAGCGTCACTTCCTTCCGCACGGTAGTGTAAAGGCCACGCGTATCATATGCCGTAACGTCGATGGTGTTTCCCCATGCCGGATCTAAAACAAGATCAACATCTCTGTCTGCTGCATACGCAGCCTGCACGCTGGTACCGCCGCTTTCCAGAAGATAGGACACCATCTGTGCACTGTTACGTGCTGCCGCCCGGCTGGCTGCCGGTACAGTCACCTCAAGCTTCGAATATCCTTCTATCAGGATCCCGTCGCTTCCCGTCAGTGCCCGCGCCTGCTGATTTCCATCCTTCCACGTAAAGTCTGAGAACACCGGCTCACTCCCGGTCACCTGAATACTCACCGTTTTAGATACGGTCGCGCCCACCTGGCAGATTCCCATCGCTCCGCCATCATAATACGAAGTCAACGTCAGCTGACAGTCTGCTTTCGTCAAGGTCGTCATCCGTTCATAGAATGCTGCCGGTATCTCCCAGCGAACAGATTCATCGCTGACTGGTGCTCCCGCTGCTCCCAGAAGATAACCGCTCAATGCTCCCGAATCGGACTCACCGCGAAAAGAATATGCCAGTGTATGCACATATCCTCCTTTGCGAGATGTCGTGATCGCAAGCTGCTCCCCTACATTTACAGCATCCGCGCAGCTCAGTCCATTCGGCTCTACGATCAATACCGTTCCTGAAGCCGTCTTGCTTCCGATGTTGCTTCCGGAAGATCCACTGCCCGTATAAGTAGTGACTGTCACCACCACTGCCGCACTGGACTTCCCCCCAAGTGCCGAGTAGACCGCATAGTAAAACACATCCCCTGAAAATGTAACACTGGTCCCTACGCCGGTTTTACTTGCCACCTCAACTCCGTTTACCTTCACCGATACAGTATGGGTAAACGAGCTGGAATTTCGACTGATCCCCACGGTAAAAGGCTCTCCCGCTGTAAATGATGCTGCCGTTGAGATCCCTGATGCCCGCGGGATCCGGTCCAGCGTAACCGTGCCGCTTCCAGAATACGTCCCCGCCTGGTTCGTTCCCGAATTGGAATACTTTACGCTGATCCCCACCGACCGTGTTCCATCCGCATTGTGCGCCACCGTTTTCGACGCACTGCCGATGGCGATATAGCTGCTCTGCCACGTGCCATACCGTTTGATGGAATATGCCGTTCCATCAATGGTTATAGTTCCTGAGAACGTACCGGTCGTCGTATATCCATTGGTTTTTCTAAAATAAGCCGTTGCCGAAACTACAGACGAGTTTTTCTCCGATCCATTGGAGCTGGAGCTCCACGCCAGATAAGTCGCTGCCGATTTGGACGGCGATGAAATACTTATTGTGCCACTTGCCATATTGATTCCTCCAATCTGTTCATAAAACTACTTTCCTATTCCCTGATGATCCACATACATGCATTACGCTGATCGATAGGGATCATGCTGGTTTTTCCAGAAGACACCTGTCCATCTGAGATCACCCTCCGGACACTTACTCCGTTCACATCGTATTCCACGATACGATTCTGTCCCGGTCTGTTGTCGGTGATCTTCATGCCCGATGGATCTATAGTAGTCTTCACACCCTGGTCACGATCATCTTCCGGTGCAATGATCAGCATATCCTTCGTCAGTTTCACATTGGTACCGAATACTTCGTTAGACGCCTGATTCCACGTCGTCCCTGCTCCCACGCACAGCATCAGATCCCCGACATAAGCCTTGCCGGCTTCCACTGCGATATCCAGCTTCATCTCTTTATCATCCGGTACGAACTCATAATGTATCAGCTCCCAGTCCCCGATGATTTCCCGGCTCTCAAACACCATATCTTTTCCCAGCGAGATCTGCAAAGAATGTGCAGCAGGCTTTTTCACACGGCAGGAGAACGTGTGCATCTGTCCAGCGGTAACCGGCACTGTCGTCTTCAGATAGCTTGGACCTGTTATGCAGAAGGCTCTCTGAGAAATCAGATTGGTACTGTCTATCTCTATGATCGGCTCAGCACCTTCCTTCGTTATCCAGCCGTCAAACTTATTATCCACTAAATGTCCGGTGGAATTGTATATCAGATTTGTTCCGCCCGTCGAACTGACAGACGCTTCGATCATCCTGTCCAGCGGCTTGCCTTTCAGTGCTACCCGCGTGCCGTCGATCCTGGTGCCGTCGCTGGCATTGATGGTCTCGATCACACCTTCGATATCAATGACATCCGCTGCCACGCTTCCTGACCGTATCATACCAGCTACGATCTTGCCATCGCTGGTCATGGCTGTTTCAAACGGTCCTTCCAGACCATTGGCACTGAATCCCAGTCCGTTTTGATTCCATCTCCATACATGACTGTCAGGCTGGATCTTTTTCGTATTGGAAATGTAGATTTCCGATGGCAGTCCATCATCATCATAGGCGAAGGATACCGTCCCTCCGTTTTTTCCAGTCAGTTTACCGGTAACATCCCTGATTGCCTCCTGCATATCGCTGTACAGTTTTGTGATACGCTGCACCGTCGGCGATGCACTGGAGAAGCTGGCATCAGATGTCGTCTCTCCCTTCGCTGTGATCTTGGATACGATCCCGCCATCGAAGATCAAGGTCTGGCTCATGATCGGAATACGATACGAATTCCCTTCCGTATCCACAGCTGTGATCACATCACCCGCCTGTAATGCCGGATTTCCGCGCCACTGCAGCTCAGCAGGCTGATAACTCATGCGGTAGTTGATCGCCGTGCGATACTGCAGCGACCAGGTAAGCCCTGCTGCAGGATCTGTCAGCATCGACTGATCTGCTTTAAGGAGTACAAAATCATGTTTTTTGATTCCCGAAACAACATACTGCTCTCCATCCTGTGTCAGAATATCTTCTTCTGAGAAAGACTGTGGTTCTTCACAGACCCACTGGACCAGCCGTGTAAATACAGCCGACGGGGTCTGTGTTTCTCCTTCTCCTTCAACATCCGGCTGCAGCGGTATTCCACTGGCGTCAGACAGCTGAAAATCTCTGCTTCCAGCAGAAGTCACCACGACGCGATCCGTTGCCAGATTCCATCCAGATAGGTCACTTACCCGCAGGATATCACCTCTGCACAGATCCACATCGCGTGCTGCCTTCCAGATACCATCCCCCTGGTATTCTGCTTCAAACCCTGATTCCTCCAGCTGCCCGCTGTAAACAGCTGTAAAATTCACCGGTGTCACTTCTGCGATTTTATCTTCCCAGATATCGTCCAGATAGGTCTTTTTCATAAACGGGTTGGTGAAATTCACGATCACACCGAAACCTCCTCTCCCCTGAGAATAAGAAGTTTCTTCCGTACCGGAAATGATCCCGGTCACCGTCAGAGGAGAATCCAGCGTCCTCACAAATCCATTGAGATACTGTTCCTTCGGTGTGATTTCTACATCCGTATCTTCATACCAGCTGAACTCCAGCTTATTTTCTCGATTGAAACGAGCGAAACATCCCATGAGTCCGGCCAGATATCCGATCATCTGACGCAGAGTCAACTCCTGCGGCAGCGCGTCGATCTCATAGTCTGCGAATTTCACATCTTCTGCGAATGTCACATCTGCCAGTGCTGCGATTTCCAGCGCGATCACTTCCATCTTCACCGGGAATCCCACGTGATCTGCTGCATATGGCTGTTCCAGCAGGCACATGGAGTCATATGCCGTGATAGTCATGCTGCCGCAGCTGCCGTCGCTCTTGACTTCGCTGGGATAAAATATACCCAGCGGTACATATTCGATCTGACCATCATCCAGTGAAAGTCCGCTGAACGCCCGCAGGATCATGTGGTCGTAATCCAGACCTGATGGGGCCTGGATCAGCTTTAAGGTCAGTTTCCCGCAGCAGGCACTCCCCATGGTGATCACATCCTCGGAATTTACCATTTCCTCCAGTTCCATGCTGATAATGCAGTCGTCTCCCTGCAGGGTGTGGATCACCTCACCCTGCAGAGAATACAGACATTCAACCTTCAGTCGAAGGCTCCTGTTATCTGCCAGAATCTGTTTCTCATACTTTTCACTTACTTGCAGCATTCCTCTCACCTACCTTTCTGTAAATGTAGCCGACAGGTTCTGCCACATCCAGCTGCCGTCCGGCTTCTGACGAAGCATTGGGGTCGTCCGGTTTCCTACATAAAATTCACTGCGCTTTCTTTCTCCTGTGAGAGCGTCCGGATACTCCAACAGGAAGAAAACATCCTCCATCATGCACAGAAGGCCAGCCATATCATCTCCGCTCAGAGCTCCCCAGGAGCAGGTCAGCGTCCGTTTACTGGTCATACGGTCCCGAAAATACTGTCCCATCTGATTTCTTCCGGTTCCTCCGTCAAGATCGGAGATATCCCACTGCAGGCTCTGTGGATCTTTCAAATCTGTAAAATATCCGAAGACTACCATCTCCCCTTCATGAAACAAAGCCATGATCTCATCCGCCAGCTTAAAACTGCCGTCTCCTCTCTCTGTTACCGTCACTTCTTCCGGCAGTTCCTGATGTGCACCGGAAGTTTTGACGATCAGCAGAGTATCACCTGCTGCCAGATCACCGCTTGCTTCTAATAAAAAAGAGCCTCCGCTCAAGGAAGCTCTCATCTGCTGAATCCGTCTTAATATACTCATTGTAATATATCCTCCTCGTCTTTATTCTTACACATGCAGCGGGCTCATACCCGTCTGCTTCACGATACCATTGTGATAACGGATCACCTGTTTTCCGATCTCTTTTCCATCCAGATGGTTGTTGATATGGAATGTGAAGTTTCCTCCATCGCCTCCGCTCATGGCGCTCTTCACTGCTTCGAATACGCCCCGGGACACGGCTTCCACGATCTGTCCGTTGTTCATAACTCCGCTTCGGCTTCCGAAGGATCCTACCAGCTCCGGTCCCCTCTCTCTGGCTATAAACATCTGCCCTGCTTCCAGGATCCCGCCATCTGCCAGCTTCGGAAGACTCGCCTTCGGGATCAGACTGATGCTGACTCCCGGGATCTTGTTGATGATCTTGACTACCTTGTTGAGACCTCCGATAAAGCCATTGATAATGCCCTGTGCGAATCTTATTACGGTGTTGACAGCGCTCTTAAATGCACCGCCTACTGCAGAACCGATCTTAACGCCGATGTTCTTGAAGATGCTGCAGATCTTATCCCAGATTCCGCTGAAGAACGAGCCTACGCTTGAGAAGGCATTCTTGATCGCCTTCCATGCTCCGCTGAACTTTTCGCCGAACCAGTCTGCCACCTTGTCGAAGATCTTATTGATCACGCTCCATATTGCTGAGAAGATGCCCGTTACGAATCCAAGTCCTGCATCAAAGAGTCCTTTGACTCCTTCCCACATCTTTCCGAAGCCTTCCAGGATCTTATCTCCGTTAAGGGTGAAGATACCGACGATCACGTCGATGATACCGGAGATAAAATTCATAGCGCCTTCTGCAATTCCCATTATGAACTCCCAGACCGCAGTCACTACCATCATGATCTCTTCTCCGAAGTTGTTCCAGATAGCTTTCACGATATCCACTACCGTGCCGATCACCGCCTTGATGGCATCCCACACGACAGAGACGATATCCAGAATCGAGTTCCACAGAGAAGAGGCTGCATCCATCAGTGAAGATCCATGCTTGTCCCACAGTTCTTTGAATACCTCGAAGATCGCTGAGAAGATTTCCAGGATCCCTTCTCCCAGCGTCTGAAGGAATTCTACAATGCCTTCCCAGACTTCCTGAACTTTTTCGATGAGACCTTCTCCGTGCTCTTCCCACAGCTCCGTCAGGAATCCGAAAATACCAGATAAAAGATCTGCTACGATACCGACTACTTCTGAAATGATGTCGATCAGCCCTACGATACCGTCACCGAAACTCTCCACGAAAGAATCAAAGGCATCCGTTTTCGTGATTCCCATGATGGATTCCTTAAAGGTATTGAATGCATCTATGGCAGGCTGGAATGCCTCCTTTACCTGCGCCCAGGCTGCTGTGATCTTCTCCCGGAAAGCCTCGTTGCTATCCATCAGCTTCTGAAACAATGCGACGAATCCTACGATTGCGACTGCTGCCAGAGCAACACCGCCAACAAGTCCGACTGTCATCATTTTGCCTGCCACCGCGCCGATTGAGGATGCTGAAGCAGACAGCTTTTCGCCTGCTCCTTTAAATCCCCCCTCCAGTATCGAAGGGATCTGCTTCACGGAAGCTTTCGCCTTCCCCGGAAGTTCTTTTAACGCAGTCGTCGCACTGGATACCAGTGATTTAAACGAACTGCTCACCTTAGACGGAAGCTGCTTGACCTTCTCCATAAACTCCTTGAAATCGAAGTTTTTGATATGCTCTTTCATGGTGGAGAAGCCGGTTTTAATGTCCTCAACCATATTAGAAGCTTTCTTGGCAACAATTCCAAAAGCCGATGCAACTTTTTCAGGCAAAGCCTTAATGCTGTCCTTGAATTTATTAACAGCATCGGGACACTTCTGCAAACCCGCCCCTATTTTCTTGACACTTTCTGTTACAGATTCCTCAAATTTTTTTATAAATTTACTGTCCACATTTTTTGCCAAGCTTTTTTGGACAGTTTTTGCCATATCTTTTAATGACCCAAAAGCTTCATATGCGCCTCCTGCTGCAACAGCAATATTCAAAATTCCTTCTATCGCCGAAACATTTCCTTCTTTCATCTGCTTCATTTGTTCCTGACAATCTTTTAAAGAATCACTTAAAGCTTTCACTGATGAAGCCGCCTTGCCTATGCTTTTTAGATCCAGCTTTGTTTCTTTTTTTTCTTCCATAAATTCTCTCCTTTCATCGTCTTATAATGTATTTTTATAAATTCTTCTCCCTCATAGGCATCACCTCCTTTGTTATATGCAATAAAAAACTGCTCATGATTCACACTCATGAACAGTTTTTTACTGCATATCTTTATTTCTAACTATTCCAATCCCAGTTCCTCGAAACTGTGTTTCTTGATCAGTTCCATAGCCTCTACCACCGAATCTTCAGTATCATATACATACAAAAACACGGTCATTTCTTCTCCAATTTTCTGGCTTACCATGTTCATCACGATTTCTTCCCTCTGATCTTTACTCAGCCCAGCCAGTTCCTCCTTTTGAAGCAGATCATGCCATTCCTTCATTAACGCCAATCTACCATCTTCATCTCTGGCAAATTCGATAAAACGCTTCATCATCTCTTTCGATTCATATTCTAATTCTGTAGCTGTATATTTTCGACTGGGATTCAGTTGCTTAATAAACTTAGGAAAGGTTTTTGTATACATATTCCTACACCATACTTTCGACTGTGTACGATCTCCCCACTTACTCATTTCATCTGTTTTATCCACCATAGAAGTTCCCAGATTAACTACAAATGCAAATTTCTGGTTGTTGTATTCATCATATTCTTTTCCAATTTGATAGCAGCGTTCTACAATCTGCCGTTCTTCTTCAGAAAATTCCACGGTATTTGCAAAATGCTCCTCATAATTCCACACAGGTTCATAGGTACTTTTATCTTTTTTTGATCTTAAATACATATACCAGCCCAGATTGATTTCCGCCTTATATCGCTTATTTTTTAATTTTTCCTTGACCGGAAGACTCGGATCATAAGGCGGGTATTTTTTTTCAGCCTCTAGGACCTTTTGAATATCCTTTTTATAGAACTTAATAATATGAAGGCGACCTTCCTGCTGTTTAAGATTCTCTGCCGCCAGACCATATGGAAACAACTCTTGTACAATTTGTTGCTGCCGTTCAGTCAACTGATCCCATATACTCTGTATTGTGCCGCCCTCTTGACCTATAAGTTTACCATTATAGACTACCATGTCCTTATTTTTTTTCAACTTTTTCTGCAACTTTTCTATTTTTTTATTATCTTCTGCATTTTGTAATTGATTTTCAACTTCTATAACATGTTCTAACCAACTAAGAAAAAGTTTTTGATTTTTCGCGATTTTCTTCTCGTTCGCCATTACGCACCTCCTGCATGGGTTTCTTTACTGGTTTTATTGTACACTATATGATGCTAATTGGGAATTACATTTTAAATATCGTGCCCGGCGCACGATATTCTATGGTATACTGAAATCACTAAAATATGAAAGGTGAGAAACATCCCTATGTCATCTTATCGCGAAATCGATGTGCTAGATGAAACGAAACCAATTCTTCTGGTGCAGGACACTGACACCCGCAAGATGTATGTGAAGAAGCCCATTCCTGCACACAACAGAGAGCTGTATAACAAACTGCAGGTATTCTCCTTCTCCGGCATTCCACAGATCCATGAGTTCTGTGAAACCGAAGAGGGTCTTTTTCTGTACGAAGACTACATCTCCGGCCAGACGCTGCAGACCGTTTTAAATGAATCTTTTAATCTTCCAGAGGATGCCGCCGTCGATATCGTATGCCAGTTATGTGATATTCTCTCGCCTCTCCATCGCTGTGATCCGCCCATCATCCATCGCGATATCAAACCGTCCAATATCCTTCTGACTCCCTCCGACCATGTGATTCTCATCGACTTCGATGCATCCCGTGAATTTGATGCCGGGAAACCAGAAGATACCGTTCTCCTTGGCACAAGAGAATATGCCGCTCCGGAGCAGTACGGCTTCGGGCAATCGGACGCTCGCTCTGATATCTATGCACTGGGCGTTCTGCTCAACAAGATGCTCACCGGCACTTATCCCAGATATGAACGCCCAGCAGAATCTCTCGGCGAAATCATCACACGCTGCACAGCATTGCTTCCAGAGCAACGGTACGCTTCCGTAGAGGAATTGAAATCAGCTCTGATTTCCCGTTCTTCTAAAAGCTTACCTCCGTGCCCTGTCCGCAAATCCCATCCGATCCTGGCATTCCTGCTGTCTATTGCAGCCATTATGATCGGAAGTTCACTCTCCATTCCCACGAAGACTTCCACACAGCACCTGATGCAGGATCATATCTGCGTTACCCTCTGGCTGCTGTTTCTCGTGATGCTCCTGTGCAACATCGGTGGGATCTCCGATAAGCTGCCGATTCTCCGCAGGTCGACCGTCTCCGGCTTCCTGTTCTGGATGTTGTTCTCCGGGTTTCTGGCTGCAGGACTGCTGCGCCTTCTGTATCTTTTTTAATCCTTATTTCAGGATCGGAAGTCCCAGCCGGTCCAGTTCCAGATTGATATAGATGACCTTGCGGATTCCTTTATTGATATGCATCAGCAATACGGAATCTCTCTTGTTTCGGGAATACAGCGGTGATACCTTCAGCAGCTTCATTGCTCTGTTGATTTCATCTTTCTTCATTCCTGCCGCGATGCACAGTGCCAGAGCTTTGTCTCTTCCGGGATTCCGTTTCGTTCCATTGGTGATCTGAGTGGCATAGTCTTTATCGAGATTGCAGTCAGCGATCACCTGTGCATGAACTATATCATGTTCTGCCAGATATTCATTAAAATACTGACAGAATCCATATCCTTCTTTATTGGTATAGCGATCGAGATATTCCTGCAGCTGTTCTTCTGACGATACACTGTCTAACACCTTGTCCAGTTCTTCCGTTTTTAACTTGTTGTTTGCCATGTTTTTTCCTCCTGATATATTTTAACTGAGCACGTCGTATTATATCCTGAATTTTCTACTGACTCAACACGGCAAACGTTGAAACTTCAGTACTTATAAGGGATTTTTACCCCCCCCCAGAAGGGATTTTCATGGATTTTCGCATAAAAAACGGGCAGTTTTCTCATGTTTTTTTGTTATGAATCACCACCCGTTTTTCTTAAATTTCCTATGTAAGCATCAGCCTCAATTTTTTCAAAATCCGCTGTTTCTGTGAATGCAGAGTCTTGCTGTTTACACCCAGCTTCCTGCCTGCTTTTACTTCACTGAGATTTTCCACATAGATCCAGTACAGGATTTCCTGTTCTTTCAACGGAAGCGTTCTGATCGCCCGCATCAGCTGGCTTTTATCAAAATCCCGCATCACTGTCTCCTCTACGCTTTCACAGTGACGATCCTGATCAGTTTCTTTCAGCTCGCAGGTAGCTGCTGCATATTTGTTGTTGTGATAGCATTGCCTGCTGCGAATCCTGTTATATTCATCGAACAGTTCTTTCTCAACGTAGATCTTACGGCCTTTCACCGGAATATATCGTTTCTTTTCCATGTAAATCCACCCTCATTCCAAATCAGGAGCATATCTTGTGATCAGCTGCATCTAGCTTACATATACTTTGCTTCCCAGCTTCGCACAGATCCATCCAGATGGAATCTGGATCCAGATCTGACTGCCGGACACCTGTACCTTCTGCACGGTAACCCGCGTTCCCTGTGTCAGCACAGCATAAGTCCCACTCAAAGCATGCTTTCTGCCGTCAGCTGTAAGTTCACTGCGCTTTTTTCTCCGGTAGCTTGTCCCCGGGCCGGTGCGAACATTCATATCTGCCCGTAAGGTCAGCGTGGCTCCAGCACGATAATTCCCTGAGGAAGAGGATGATCCTGTATTTCCTGCCTGTGCCACGCCGGAACGAACGAACTGCAGCCCCTTCGTTCCCTGCACCTTTGTAAACGCCGGATCGATATAGAAGATCTTTTCTGGCGGATAATTTCCTCCTGAAGTCGCCAGGACCCAGGCTCCTCTGGTGTTCTGCTTCCATCCGTTGCCCTGCGCTCTGCCGCGCCCCGCAGAAATATGGAAGTGATACCCGGTAGCCCTGCCGTCGTTTCCCTCCAGGAACATGGCCGCTCCCTGCCGGAATACCTGTCCCACTTTCAGCTTGCTCAGCGTATCATCGTTGGGATGGATCACCATGATCGTCACATAATCCGTAAAGCTGGGCGTCTGCACAGGCGCCTGGGACTGGATCCATATGGTATTCGTGCCCTTTGCACCAACTCCATAAATACGCTTGATGCTGCAGTCAAACGGCGCATAAAAATAACTTCTGCCCGTAGTACCGGAGTTATCGTCGATCGGATAATCCCGGGGACTACCGTTATAGTTCTTGCTGTGGCTGTAGGTACCGGTATAACTTTGCGTAATGTTCATGGTTTTTGTGGGATATTTACATCGCTGCATGATGAGGTTCCTCCTTTTTCTTCGAACTGTTTATTGAACATAGCTGCATAGGCGCTGAAATATTCGGCTTCCCAGTCAGTGTTTTCCTGTATCTCCTCCTCCGATCGGAAGATCTGAACCGGTTTCTCAGGGTACTGCACGTTTTCCCCGAAGGCTGCCCCCAGGCTGTAACCTGCGTACATCCCATTGACCCAGCCTGCGATATTGATAAACTCCAGCTGCTCTTTCTGCTTGCTTTCATACGCCTTTAAAAACGGCTCCAGCTTTTTCGGCGTAAGCCGCCAGAAAAGCCCATAGTCTACCCCTATCTGCAGTGCGCCCGGTAAATACACCTCATAAATCAGCTCCCTGATGCTTTCACATACTGTTATACCGTTTTTTCTCCGCTCGTTTCCGTGCTCGCAGCATTCCCCTTCTCCTGGCTCTGGGAGAGAGCGCGAAAAAAACCGCTCTCATTTACCGCCTTATTGATGCTTTCCATGAGAGGGTCCAGACTGCCTCCGGAAGCCAAATGCTGTTCAATTTCCATACCTGCCTTTTCCATGTCATCATCCATGGCGAGGGCTAAGAATCCTCTGACCGTCGTTAAGACTTTCTGATCCATTTCCGTTAAGGACACACCCATGTCCTCCAGCTTGCACATGGTGTTAAAATTCAGTTCAGGCATCGTATATTCAGTTCCGTTGATTTTCATAATTTCCTCCGATTGTTCTCCTTCACCGCCGCCAGCCCGGCAGCAGTTTTTTAACGTTATAACGGGAAAAAGGGCGCAAGGCCCTTTTCCCCGGAAATGTCAGGCATTACCTTTGCCTGGATTATGCAGTCTTTTCGATCTTGGAAGACGGTGTAACAACGATCTTCATGTCTACAGCTGCGTTTACTGCGCCTGCTGCGATCAGAGCGCTGTGCTGACCAGTCATGGAGTAGTTCACGCCGTTGATCTTGATCACATAAGTCAGCTCTTCGTTTTCGCAAGCTGTCAGTTCTGCGAACTGTGCTTCATCGTAGTTAGCAACAAATTCCATAGCGCCCATGCCCTTAACGCCAGGGATGAACTTCTGTACATCATCTGCCAGAGATGTTACGTCGATCGCTGCCGGTGCTACTCCCAGATCCGGGAAAGACTTGATTTTTACTTCGATTTCCTTGTTGTCGCTCTTCTTAACTGTTAAAACGGTTCCTTTTGTGCTAATTGCCATTGTTTTTTCCTCCTAAATTTCCTGTTGTTTGATTTTTACGATTTCCTTCGCCAAAGCGATTTTTTCTTCCCTGCTGGGACATGAGATCCTGCAGACGATTCCCTCGTATTCTTTTTTCCGGAATCCTGCTTCTACAAAAATCTCTTTTAAATCCAGCGTGGTTTTCGCCTCTGCAAAGTCCGACTCGAATTTCTGTAAGCGTTGATTGGCTTCTGTTAAAGCCTTGTTTTCCTCCCGCAGCGCTTTTAGCTTTTCATTGACTTCATCAAAGCGCTTTTTCGGGATCAGGATTTCTGTACTTTCTTCGTTCAAGTCTGTATCCTCCCTTCATTTGTTCTCCCTGTCTGTCAGGTGTGAGATCTAAAAAAGTCTTGGGCTGCGCAGCCTTGCTGGCGGCCCAGCTTTTTTATGCAAGTTCTGTAAGTTCGATGTTCTGATCTGTTTTAATGAGATATACGGTCGTGTCCCGGCGTATACCGGCCGTGCTGTCGTACAGAGTGGTCTTCATATCCAGAACATTCCAGCCATCGTTGAGATACTGATTCAGCTGTTCTTCCACGTACTCGCAATCTCCGTAAATACATTTTGTTTCTACCATCGTTTCCTCCTTTTTCGCTAGTTATAATGCGTGGATGGGCGGCAGTGGCTGGCTGCTCCATAAGGCTTTGATCCGTGTTTCCTGCGGAAGCTCCTTCTCCGACCCCGTCCGAGGCGCCCAATGCTGTGAAGCGTTCAAGACGCAAGTATCATGATTACCCGGCGCAGATCGTCGCCATAAAAACCGCCACGGTCTCTATTTCGCACAGTAGTGTTGCAGCCCGTCAATGCTATTAACTCCACGGCTGCCTTTCTCGCAAAGCGCACTTGTACGGCGGCTCCATGTGCAGGGAACGTACCCATCCTCGCTATGAAATTGTCAAAGTTCTGTTTCTCGAAGGCTTCTTGAAACGGTGTTCCTTTGTCCTTCATCTTTGTAAATAGGATTACTGACAGATTCGCCTGAAAGAATTTGAGATTTTTTGAAAAAAAGAATAAAAAAAGGGAGATTGCAATGTTTTCATATTGCAATCCTCCCTAAAAATACCGGGGAATATAATGGTGTTTAGATAGGTGCGACGAGTTGCTGCCGTTTCCTGCCCGAGCTGCAGCTCGGGCAATAAAAAAAGGCTGCCATACTAATCACTTAGTACAGCAGCCCACCCTCTATTCCGGCCACTCCGCTTCCTTAAATCCCATCAGCACCATCTCGCCGTCGATCAGCAGCGGACGCTTCACCAGCATACCGTCGGAAGCCAGCAGTTCGATCTGCTCCTCCTCGCTCATCTGAGGCAGTTTATCCTTCAGTCCCAGTTCCCGGTACTTCATCCCGCTGGTATTAAAAAATTTCTTGACCGACTTGCCGCTGATGCGGATCCACTGCGTCAATTCTTCCTTCGTCGGATTTTCCTCTACGATATGACGATCCTCAAATTCGATCCCGTGCTCCTCCAGATACTTCTTAGCCTTCTTGCACGTCGAACACTTCGGATTTCTATAAAAAGCATATGATGATTTCCTCCTTTTCCTTCGATACCTCCATTATATTTTGCATGACAATATTTATCAATCTATAATTTTACAGCTCGTCTTTATCTGCATAGTTTTTCCCTGATCGCCTTCACCAGCTGGATCACAGGAATATTCAGAAATGCCAGCCCGTATACCGTCATCAGCTGCGGCAGTCCCAGAGTCTGTACTTTGAAAACATGATCAAGACCAGGACAAGCTATCGCCAACGTAATAAGGATCATGCCCAGCACAAATGCTCCGATGAGCCATTTGTTGTTCCAGACTTTGCGAGTAAACACGACAGGTCTGTCGGATTTGCAGTTGAATCCATGGAACAGACGGCTTACGCACAAAGTCCCGAATGCCATGGTGCTGCCCAAAAGCGCACTGCCGCCCAGATCAGCAGCTGTGAACCATCCATGATATCCGATCAGAAATGCCACTGTCGTCATCACGCATATAGACACGCCCCCTGCACCGATCCTGGCCAGAAATTCACCAGTCAGAATCGACTCGTCTGCCGGACGCGGCTTCTCATTCATAAGCTCCCTCCTGTGCGGTTCCAGCCCCAGTGCGATCGCCGGAAGGCTGTCAGTCAGTAAATTGATAAACAGCAGATGAACCGGCGCGAACGGTACCGGCAGCGCGAAAACAGAAGCAAACAGAACTACCAGGATCGCTCCGAAGTTCCCCGAAAGCAGGAACTGGATCGCATATTTGATATTCTTATACAGATTTCTCCCGTTTTCTACAGCCTTTACAATCGTTGCGAAATTATCATCTGTCAGGATCATAGATGATGCATCCTTAGACACCTCAGTTCCTGTGATCCCCATTGCCACTCCAATGTCAGCCTGTTTCAGCGCCGGAGCATCATTAACACCATCCCCTGTCATGGCAACGATATTGCCCTTATCCTGCCAGGCACGAACGATCCTGATCTTGTGCTCCGGAGATACACGGGCATATACAGAAATATGATCCACATGCTCCCGCAGTTCTTCGTCGGTCATACCATCGATCGAAGCTCCTTCACACGCCTCAGACTCATCCTTTAAAATTCCGATTTTCTTCGCAATAGCAGCTGCTGTCACCTTGTGATCTCCCGTGATCATCACCGGTTTGATACCCGCTCTGATACACTCTGCCACCGCCGCCTTTGATTCTTCTCTCGGTGGATCCATCATGGAGATCAACCCCAGAAATACAAGATCCTGCTCATCGTCAAGCTGCGGGATCAGCCCCTCTTCGATCTTCTTATACGCGAATGCCAGAACACGCAACCCATTCTCTGAAAAACTCTGGTTGCAGGCAGCGATCTCCGCCTTATCCCGTTCTGTTATCTCACGGACTCCGCCGGAAGTCTGGATCTTCGTCACACGATCAAGCAGCACATCTACCGCACCCTTCGTAAGCATCCAGTCCCGCCCTTCAGCCACATCCGACTTTTCTGCACGTTCAAAAAACGCAGCCCGCTCTCCTGAGATCCTGTTGCACGTAGACATCAGTTTCCGATCGCTGTCAAACGGGATCTCACCGACACGGCTACACGCTGCACGTTCCGTTTCGTACGAAACACCCAGCTTCGATCCAATATTGATCAGTGCCGTTTCCGTTGGGTCACCCAGTTCCTTGCCTTCTGCGATAGAGGAATCATTACAAAGCATACTGGTCAGCAGCAGCTGCATTTCCTCCGGATTGTTCAGATCGATATCATCCGCCTTGATCTTACGTCCATGTACATAATAATCTTCTACCGTCATCTTATTCTGCGTCAGCGTACCTGTTTTATCCGAACAGATCACAGAGACACTTCCCAGACCTTCCACCGCCTGCAGCTTGCGTATGATAGCGTGTTCTCTGGCCATTTTCTGCGTCCCGAATGAAAGCACGATGGTGACGATAGAACTCAACGCCTCCGGAATAGCCGCAACAGCCAGCGCTATGGCAAACAGGAACGCATCTCCTATCGCCTCTCCCCGCAAAACGCTGATACCGAACAATATCCCACAAAACACGAGTATCAGTATTGACAGCTTTTTCCCGAAGTTATCAAGATTCATCTGCAAAGGTGTCCGCTTTTCTTTTGTCGTGCTGAGCAGTGTTGCGATCTTTCCTACTTCTGTTTCCATTCCGATCGAAGTAACCAGGAACTCACCACGCCCGTAAGTAACGAAACTTCCCGAATACACCATGCAGAGACGATCGCCAAGAGGTGCTTCGCCTTCAATAGCCCTGCTGTCCTTGTCCACTCCCAGGCTTTCTCCTGTAAGCGCACTCTCATCCACCTTAAGACCGGCATTTTCCACGATGCGTCCGTCTGCCGGAACAAAATCTCCCGCTTCCAGGCTCACCAGATCACCTACCGTGATTTCCGCAGAAGGGATCTTTACAAACTGCCCGTTTCGAAGCACTTTAGCTTCCGGAGCCGACATTTTCTTCAGACTGTCCAGAGACTGTTCCGCCTTGACCGTCTGCACCGTTCCTAAAACAGCATTGAGCGTGATTACGATCAAAATAACTGCAGCACTTTCAAAATCCCCAAGTACCCCGGAGACGATCGCAGCGATGATCAGGATCACAACAAGAAAATCCTTGAACTGTTCTAAAAAAATCTGCGCAACGGATTTTTTCTTTCCCTCTGCCAGTGCATTAGGACCGTATCGTTCCCGATTTGCTGCCACCTGTTCCTCGGTCAATGGAGCCTCGCTGCCATTTATTGCGATCTTGGCTTCCTGCGACGTCATCTGATAAAATTCCTTCATACCTCATTCCTTTCTTCCTGCTAAACTCTCCCATAATTAAAAAAGAGACTTTAACGCACTGTAAAAAACAATGCGATAAAAGTCTCACAATTTCATTACGTACCGGATGGTTCCCCATCGCGCTGACGATATCGTAAACGCAATCTGCGTCTGTTACTCCCTTTCATCGTTGGAATAATATTATCCTTTTCAGCCAAAAAAGTCAACCATTTTTTCAGATATTCTTTCCGTACTACCGCAAAAACGGCATCCATCGGATGCCGTTTCTCATTCATTTGAAATTCAGATTCTGCGTTCCTGCACGATCCTAGGACTCCATAACATCTTTACCGTCATAGTAATTGCAGTTCGGGCAAACTCTGTGCGGAAGCTTTGGCTCGTGGCACTGCGGACAAATAGAAAGTCCCGGTGCTTTCATCTTCATATTCGGAGATCTTCTCTTATCTCTTCTTGCTTTTGAAGTTTTTCTCTTAGGTACTGCCATGTTTTACACCTCCTCGCTCCAATGTGTGATAATTATATTACCAGAAATCACAAATATCCTGTGATTTAATTTGCAACTCCTAAAGTATACCGTTCCTGGGTAGTACTTGTCAACCACTATTTTTGACAAGTCCCCAAAATACAGTCTACGCCTGACCCTTCGTTACGATGTTGAAAGTATCTCTTGCGATCATCAGCTCTTCGTTTGTCGGGATCAGGAGAACCTTCACCTTGGAATCTTCTCTGGAAATGATCATTTCCTTGCCTCTTACCTTGTTCTTCACAACGTCCAGCTTGATTCCCAGGTTGCCCAGGTCATTACAGATAATGTCTCTCATGGAGATATCGTTTTCACCAACACCTGCAGTGAATACGATCGCATCCACACCGTTCATTTCTGCAATGTATGCGCCGATGTAAAATCTTACTTTGTGAGCGAACACCTTCAGCGCCAGCATAGCTCTTTCGTTACCTTCTTCTGCAGCAGCTTCGATGTCTCTGAAGTCACTGGATACACCGGAGATACCTAAAACGCCGGATTTCTTATTCAGGATCTCGTTGGCAACACCCGGTTCGAGACCTTCTTTTTCTCTGATGAACGTAACGATCGCCGGGTCGATATCACCGGATCTCGTTCCCATTACAAGACCTTCCAGCGGAGTGAAGCCCATGGAAGTGTCGATGCACTTGCCTCTCTTGATGGCAGATACAGATGCACCATTGCCCAGGTGGCATGTGATCAGCTTCAGGTCATCCAGATTTACGTTCAGCATGTCAGCAGCTCTTTCTGATACGTACTTGTGGCTTGTTCCGTGGAATCCGTATCTTCTTACGCCATACTTTTCATAGTATTCGTAAGGCAGAGCGTAAATATAAGATTCAGGAGGCATCGTCTGATGGAACGCTGTATCAAATACGCCTACCATCGGAGTATCCGGCATCAGTTCCTGACAAGCTGCGATACCCAGAAGGTTTGGTGGATTGTGGAGCGGAGCCAGTTCGATACATTCTTCCAGAGCCTTGATCACAGCATCATCGATCAGTACAGAGTGAGCGAACTTTTCTCCGGCATGTACGACACGATGTCCTACTGCTCCGATTTCGCTCATATCTTTCACAACGCCGTGATCAGCATCCTGGATCGCCATCAGAACATGCGAGATCGCATCCTTGTGGTCTTCCATCGGTACGATCAGCTGGAACTTGTCGCATCCTGTTTTTTCGTGTGTAATCACAGAACCTTCCATTCCGATTCTTTCAACTAAACCCTTACAAAGCAGAGATTCGTTTGTCATATCGAGAACCTGATACTTTAAGGAAGAGCTTCCGCAGTTAATTACTAAAACTTTCATTTACGATTTCCTCCATGTTATTTTAATTGGTTTCTATTTATAAGCAACTATAATATTATACCGTGTAACCCGCTTTCATTCAAGGGATTTAACTAACTTTTCATGGAATGCTCACCTTTGATATACGGATGCATTACCTTGTCCGAAAAACGATATAGACTCCGCCCGCTGATCAAATTGTAAAAATCCGATGCCAGACAGTCATATTCCAGCATTTTTCCGGCCTCCAGGACTGCTTGTCCATCTTTATTGATATTGGTGATAATCGGGATCGACAGATCTTTCTCTTTTTTTAAATGTCGCAGAAGTTTTCGTCCCATCTCCCCCGCTGCCAGCACCCTCGCATAAGGTTTCCCAAGCGGATCAGAGCCCTTCACCCCCAGGAGCACATAAAGGAGCAGCCTGCGGATCGTCGCCTCTGTATAGCGCTTCGACACCATCATGGATAAAAATCTCTGCATGCTGTCAGCCGAAACGATCTCCTTTTTCAACTTGTTTTCCAGGCCCTCGCCCATACAGTAAATTTCGGAAAGCTCTTCGTGCGGGCTTCTGATCAGTTCATACCGCAAAAGCCGGAACATCTCCTTCTCCATGGCAGCCGGAACGTGAGCTGCAGCAAGCTTTGCATGAACCGACTCCGGAACGTAATTCTTCGTCCCCGCTGCATCGTGCTCGATCATCCGCCGGATAGCAGAAGCTCCCGCATAACCGCTCGCCCCGTTTTTCTCGAAATATCCGGATCCGTACCGCTTGACTGTCACGGCTTTCATCGGATGTCCCTGCTCTCTCCAGTACACCATCCGCTTCAGATATTCCAAAGCCAGAATGTTGTTCGGCTCTGCCATCAGCTTCGTTCTCGCCGTTCCAAAAATATGCTCCGACGCCAGCTGAAGGCTCTTTGCAAAAGAAAAGCCTTTTTTCATGAAATGCATCCGGTCTTCCGCCAGGGTTTCCCGATGCCTGACCATATCTTCCGCAAGTGCCTGCAAAGCTTCCAGATCTCCGCTTTCACTTCCGAAAGAGATATGAGAAACGCCCAGGCTCTGCAAAATATCTACAGCGCCCTGCGCGAAGAATTCCGCCCGGTTACAGGCATACAAAAAAGGCAGCTCCACCACAAGATCTACGCCTTCTTCCGTCGCGATCCTGCTTCTGGTCCACTTGTCCATGACGGCAGCTTCACCTCTCTGGGTGAAATTCCCGCTCATGACTGCGATGATGCAGTCTGCTTCCAACGCTTCCCGTGTCTTTTCAATATGATAACGATGTCCTTTGTGAAACGGATTGTACTCCGCTGTGATCCCTGCTATTTTCATGGTTTCATCATACCATAAGAGCCGCCAGAAGAAAAGCAATGATCGCAGAAAACAAGCTGTGAGTCATTTTGCTGAGAAACAGATATCGCAGCGATATGCCTGAGCCGGCAAGCATGCTCATAGACTGTCCCAGGACCGAAAGCCCGCCCCATGACAATATCCCCGCACAAAGAATGCACCGCAGAGCATCCGAAATCCCCACGCACTCCGCTACCGCTCCGCAGCCCACGGTCATTTCAAAAAATCCTTTGACGATCGCCCGCAGCCAGGTGCATCCGACCAGCGAAAACACCCCGCAAAGATGCATCATATCCGTAGCAAAAGTAAACAGCACAATATAGGCCAGGATTATCCCCAGTGATTTGAACGCTGACAGCATAGCCTCTGTCAGCGATTCCTGCATTCCTTTCTCTTCTTCGATACGCATGCTCCCTGCAAAGCCACACTCCTTTCCTAAAACTGCCGTATATACCATGCCGTTGACAGCAGCTCCCAGATAATGAGCCGCCGCAATGATACCGCCCAGAAAACCAGATCCCAGCATACCGGTTCCAACTGCACCTATGAGAAATGCCGGACCTGACGTGCTGCAAAAGCTCATGAGACGCTTTGCTTCTCCCACTGAGATCTCGCTGCTGCGGCGCAGATCCCCCACGATCTTTGCACCCATGGGATAACCCGAAAGCACACTCATCAAAAACGGGAATGTACCCGATTTCAAATACCGTATCACGCCGATGTTCTGCAAAAAATTCGCACAAATAAAAAAAGGCAGCAGTGCCGGCAGAACGCTGGACGCCCAAAGAGAGATCCCTTTTCTGGCTGAATCCATGGCTACCTGCGGGAATATGACCATCAGGATGCAGCATCCCCCGCTCATCAGCCCCGCCATGATCATTCGTTTTCTTTTGCCATAAAAAATATCCATGGTTCATTGTATTCACGAACCATGGATCGATAGAACTGTTCTTTTATGTCTCCCGTCTCTCTGCCCGGGATCCTGTTACTCTTCTTCCCGCGGAGCCTGCTCAGGGCCTAGAGCAGATGACGGCTCCGGCATTTCTTCTGCATTGATCTGCGTCCGGTAGGACATGTCTTTTAATTCCTCCCGGTTGGCAGCCAAAGCGGAATTGATGTCATCAAAGGCTTTCTCGATGCTGGTGAACATTTCACCAAAATAAATGGAACTCAGATGCTCCATCTTGCCCTGAAAGCTATATAAAATACTGTCCAGATAATCATATGTACCGATTTTCAGCTGCTTGGCCGTACTTTCTGTTACCTGCATCAGCTCGTCAGCACGCATCTTGGCTCTTACGGTGATATCGTTGTTTTCTACCAGAGCGTCTGCCTGCTTCTGCGCATCGTCGATCACTGCCTCGTACTGGGTCTTTGCCTCTGCAATGATCCGTTCCCTTTCATTTTTGATCCACTGTGCCTGCTGGATCTCGTCCGGAAGCTCCGCACGGATTTCTCGCACGATTTCGAGAAGCTCCTGAGAATCTACCATGATCTTTCCTGTCAGAGGAAAACCTGCAGCTGTATCAACGATTTCTTCGATTTCTTCTAAAAGTTCTAAAACTCTCATAACATCCTCCTGTCTTCGGTCAAAGCCTTCATACTTCTCAAAATTTCATCCGGAACCAGTCCTTCTATACTGCCGCCAAGTGAATGGACTTCCTTCACCATGCTGGAACTGATAAAAGAAGACTGCGGATCCGTCATCAGGAACACGGTTTCCACCGCCTCGTTAAACAGACGGGCATTCATCTGGGCCATCTGGATCTCATACTCAAAATCCATGGAAGACCGCAGCCCCCGCACGACAACGTTAAAGCCGTTCTTATTCACATAATCCGCCAGCAATCCGGAAAAGCTGTCTACCCGTACATTCCCCAGCGGTTTCATGGTCTCTTCGATCATCTCCTTCCGCTCCTGCAGCGAGAAAAGAGATTTCTTGGCAGGATTCATGATGATCCCCACCGTAAGCTCGTCATAAAGCTTGGAAGCCCTTTCTATGATATTATAATGTCCATTGGTCAACGGATCGAAAGAGCCTGTATAAAGAGCCTTTGTTTTCATGCCTGATCCTCCTGCTAATACTGATTAAAATTATAGCATGATTATACGCGGGATTCAACCATTTGCATAAATGGAAAGCATGACGATCCCGTATCTTCGTTCTTTTTGTTTCTGAAATCCGTGCAGTTCTTCCGGCATCTTTTCTTCTCTGCGATGCTCCGCTACGATCACACCGTCTTCTGCCAGCAGTTCGTTTTCTGCTATCAGGCGGAAGCATTCATCCAGAAGCCCCTTATTGTAAGGCGGATCCAGCAGGATGATGTCAAAAGGTTCTGTCTGATTTCCCAGGATCTTTCGGTAGTCTCCCGCTTCCACGCGCGCGCCTTCTTCCGCTTTGCAGTGAGCGATGTTTTCTCTGATCAGTCTCAGGCTTTCTCTGGAGCTGTCTGCAAAGACGCATGTCTCCGCGCCCCGGCTAAGCGCCTCGATCCCCAGATTTCCTGTCCCGGCAAACAGATCCAGCACACGGCTGCCCCAGATCTTCTCCGTCAAAATACTGAATAGTGCTTCCTTCACTTTATCTGTAGTCGGCCGAATGGAATAATCCTGCGGCGACTGCAGTCTTCTGCCTTTATAATCTCCGGCAATGATCCTCATTTTATATCCTCCTGCAGCTTCGGCTGCCATTATATTTTCTATATTCTGCTATCCATTCTAGCACCCATGACCAGAAATATCCACAACAAAATGAAAAAGAGATATTCGCCCTTGTGCAGGGGAAACATCTCTCTTTTCACACTTGTTTTGTTACAAGCTTACACCAGCAATAACGAGTTTATTTTCCGGACATCTGCTGTTCGGCCATTTCGACCAGTTTCTTGGTCATATAACCGCCCACGTAGCCATTCTGACGAGCCGTAAGGTTTCCCTTATCTGCCTGTTCATAATTGGCCAGGCCCAGCTCGTTGGCTACTTCCGTCTTCAGACTCTTTAATGCAGGCTTTGCGCTTACATTCATCTTATCCTGTAAAGACATATCTTCTCACCTCCTGTACTAATAATTTAACCAGGGCAGTGAAAAGTATGATATGCAATTATTTCCTAGAGATTCAGGCTCATATCTTCACCAAACAGCTTCGTGATCCGCCGCTTCAATTCTGCGTTTTCTTCTTTCTGCAAAAGCGGATCCTCCGCAAGGATCTTCTTTGCCTCCTGCCGGGCATGCTCCATGATCTTCAGATGCTTTGCAAGATCAGCCACATTCAGTTCCGGGATCCCATGCTGTCTGGTGCCAAAGATATCTCCCGGGCCACGCAGCTTCATATCCTCTTCTGCGATGAAAAATCCGTCAGAAGAGCTTTGCATGATCTCACCTCGTTTCTGAGCCAGTTCCGACTGGCTCTGCGTAATAAGGAAACAGTAGGACTGCCATCTGCCTCTGCCGACGCGACCTCGCAGCTGATGCAGCTGTGCAAGACCGAACCGCTCCGCATTTTCGATGACGATCACAGAAGCATTCGGCACGTTGATCCCGACTTCGATCACGACCGTCGCTACCAGCACATCGATTTCTCCCAGGTAAAACTCCTGCATCACCTGATCTTTTTCCACCTGTTTCATGCTCCCGTGGATCAAAGCCACTTTATACTCTGCAAAGCGTTTTGCCAGTTCTTCATACACCGTCTGCACCGATTTCAGATCCAGCGTGTCGGAATCTTCGATGAGCGGAGTCACAACGTAAGCCTGTCTTCCCTGCTGCAGCTGTTTTTCTACGAAGTCGTAACATGCTTCCCGTTTTTCGCCGGTCACATTTCGCGTCTTGATCACTTGTCTGCCCGGCGGCATCTCATCCAGTACTGACACATCCAGATCTCCATACAGCACCACTGCCAGCGTTCGCGGGATCGGCGTCGCCGTCATTACCAGCACATTAGGATTTTGCCCTTTTTCTTTTAATCGTATCCGCTGATTGACTCCAAAACGATGCTGCTCATCAGTGATCACAAGCCCCAGTCTGGCAAACTCCACTTCCGGCTGTATCACGGCATGGGTGCCTACAAGGATATCGATCTGCCCGTCTTTAAGCTGTTCCAGTATCTCACGCTTTTCTGAGGCCTTCAGCGATCCCGACAGGAACCCTACTCTGATCCCATGCGCTGCAAAGCTTTTTCGCAAGCCCTCAAAATGCTGATGCGCCAGGATCTCTGTCGGAGCCATCATGACCGCCTGACAACCGCCACGCACCGCTTTATACATGGCCGCTTCAGCAACAGCGGTCTTGCCGGATCCTACATCTCCCTGCACCAGCCGGTTCATCGCCCTGCTGCTTTCCAGATCGCCCTCGATTTCTTCTATGCATCGTCTCTGCGCCCCTGTCAGCTCATAAGAAAAGCTGCCAAGATATGGCTGGATATCCACCTTTTTCGAGATCCGAATGCCCTTTTCTCCAGTTTTGATGTTTTGCCGCACCGCAAACAATCCCGTCTGTAAAATCAGCAGCTCATCGAATATCAGCCGGTACTTTGCCTCCAGCAGTTTCTGTTTTTCCTCCGGAAAATGGATATTCTGCAAAGCATATTCCATGCTGCACAGGCGATTTTCTTTGATCAGCTTCTGCGGGATCGCATCCTTCGCTTCCCTGCAAAGGCTGCGGATCTGCTGCTGCCACTTTCTCATATCTTTCTGTGACAATCCCTGAGACAACGGATAGACGGGGAAGATCCCTCGAAATCCCGACTCTTCTTCTATGTCGCAAAACTCCGGCTGAAGCATTTGCAACTTTCCGAAATTTCGTGACACCTTCCCATAAAACACCCACTCACTTCCAGTGCGAAATTTATCTTTCAAATACACTGCATGAAAAAAAACGACTTCCAGAGAACCCGTATCATCGCTCACGAGCACTCGCAGCCGCTGTTTTCCTCCGTAGCGGTATTTATCCTTGACCACCAGATCCACAGTTCCCCGTATCAGAAAAGCACTTCCTTCTTTCAGATCCCCGATCGCGGAACATGCCCTTCTGTCTTCATAGTCTCTCGGGAAAAAGAACAACAGATCCTCCAGAGTATGGATATTTAATTTTTTCAGAGCCGCCGCTTTTTTCGGTCCAACGCCTCTCAGATCTGTAATGACGTCAAAAAGCTCCATCCCTCTCCCATCCTTTCTGTTTCGCCCCGGTCATCAGCGACTCACTTCGATATGCCGCTTGACGATATTTTTCGAAAGAGTTCCGGTCACAACGATCTTCACCGTCTTCGGTTTGATCTTCATCACCCGTTCCAGATTTTCATAGATCCCATCGATAAGTTTTTCTGTCACTCGTTTGATGCTGGTTCCAAAGTGGATGACTACATACACGGTAAGGATCATACCCTCTTCCGTCTCTTCCACCTGGATCCCTCCGGCTTCCTCTTTATAGATGTTCATGCGGGATGCCAGCCACGGCATCATATTTTTATATTTCCCTTTATAGTTCAGGATATCCACTTTGTCGCCGCAGGATTCCACTGCTTCCATCACGATACGGTTGATGGTACTTGCCGGAAAATGGATCTCTCCCAGTTTCGTTTCTATGTCAAACATGCTCTGCTCCTCGTTTTATTCTTTACACGTTTCTTTTTAAATTTTAGCTTTTATCAGGTCATTTGACAAGCAGAATCTTTTTTGGCACACCTTCACATCAGATCTCATATACTAACCTGAGGTGACATGACATGAAGAGAACCCGTTATGGCTGCTGTCCTCCTAAAAAGAAAAAATGTAAACGCCCCTCGCAAAACAGGAAACTGGGACTGGTCATGCTGCTGCTTGGGCTGTTGACAGCCATGGCGCTCCTGCTGCCGCTAAAAGGCTGGATTGTTTTGCTATGCGTCTCGATCATCGTCTGCGGGATTCTGCTGCTGCGCGGGTAGGCGCGCTGTCTTTGGCAGAAGAAAAAAAGGGCTGTCACCCTAACGATCTTAAATCGTTAATGCGACAGCCCCTGGTTTGCGAGGTTCTTAGATGGCACGGTTAACTTTGCCTGACCGGATGCATCTTGTGCATACTTTGGCTTTTCTAACAGTTCCGTTTTCTTCAACTCTTACAGACTGAATGTTAGCATTCCATTTTCTTCTTGTGTGTCTGTTGGAATGGGATACATTGTTCCCGGAAACCTGACCTTTACCACAAATTTCACACTTTCTTGACATCTGCCGCACCTCCTTGTACCTGTAGTATTTAAAAGCTTTCGCAATTCTTCCGTTTCAATTTATCCTCCACTGCCGTTTCTGTCCACATCAAAAATTACAGTTTCAGACTCGAACATATAGCATTATAGCACAGAGCATCCCCTAATACAAGTATATTTTTTCTTCGTTCCTGCTCTTTTTTCCTCGCTTCTGTACTTAATTTTCGTCGAAAAATTCAGAGCGCAGGATGGACATCAAGTGCAGATCATAATACTTGCCGTCCTTCTTCGCTGCATTTCTTGCTGTTCCTTCATCTTTAAAGCCAAGGCGCTCATACAGTGCCGCGCCGCGTCTGTTGCCGGCATAATGATCCAGCGTCACACGCTCCATGTGCAGGAAGGTAAAGCAATACTCCAGCAGCTCGTGCATGATTTCTCTGCCCAGCCCGTTTCCCCACAGGGAGGATTCTCCAATATAGAACCGGGTAATATCCAGGGAGTCAAAGTTCCTGTCGATCCTTGTGATATAGATCCTTCCCACCGGCTTGCCGTTTTCCCTTGCAACGATGGTATAATCCAGTTTCGTCGGATCCTTCTTGCTGTAAAGGGCTTCCGTGACCACATCCTCATAGCTTCTGTTTTCATCGAAGCTCATGTACTTCGTGATATTCTCATCACATTCCCACTTTGTAAAATATTCATAATCTGAAAATCTAGTTTCCCGTATAACAAAGTTTTGTGTCTCCATGAATGTTCTCCTCTTATATTTTTTACTCTTCTTCACAGAATCTTTACACTTTATGATTATTTTATAGTATGATATTATTATATTCGCAAAATTAATATTTAACAAGGAGAATCTCACATTATGAGACGTTTTTTCATAGCAATGGTAACTGTGGTGCTCATGACTTCCGCAGTTTTTTTGAGCGGCTGTTCTCTGGGCACTCCTGATCGGGAAACAGAACTCAAAGACACATTATCTGATACCTACAGTGAATTGAATTCCACATTCTCTGGAAACACCGGGAAATATCCACTGGTCGCTGAATATCTGACTTCATGGGCCAAATCCAACGACCTGACCGTAAAAGAGAATGCCGAACATTATATGGTGATCGTCAACCCGGCAACAAAAGGATGCGGAAAAAAAGAATCCACTGTCCTGGAATGCGCTGTCAAAACAGGTGACTTCGACAACTCTATGCAGCCGCTGGCCGTTTCCATGACTGCTCTGCTGGGACCGGAATCCCACGGCAAGATCACACTGATCGTCACCGAAAACAACGACGGCAATATGATCGGCGCGGCTTCAGTCGATCCGAAATATTATGAGTGTGACAACTTTATCAATATGGAATATTCGAAAGATATCCAGCTATTGACGTCCGGCTCTCATACCTTTACTTCCACTATGTCCGCGGATTTACAGACCGCATCGCCATCTTATTCCAGGACATATACCATTACAATGTCCACATCGGCATATGCGGATCCGTTTGATTTTGACACCCACTACCCGAATCCAGTGGAGACCATAGGAAGCCTGTTGGCCACAGAAAAAAGTTCCGGCAATCTGTTCCAGCTGGTATCCTTTGACTGCAAGGTAGACAATGGGTATACACCTGGTTCTGCCACTGCTGTGGTCGTGATCGACGATAATGATGTAGAAAGCTTTACAAAAAAATTCGACAAATCCAACGAAAGCATGAAGAAAAAATTTGACAAGCTGGAAGATCACTTCGTATACACCATGACGGAGACTTCCACGCCGGATCAGGTGATCGCGTCTCAGTCCAGCGATAACATCATCAGCCTTATGTACACACTCCAGACAGGTATTTTCCTTCAGGATGAGGATTCCGGCGATATCATTTCAGAAGCATACATTTCTTCCATCAGTACAGCAGGAAACAAACTGCAGCTGACCATCGGTTCCCGCAGCCTGCAAAAGAGCGTGATCGATGAAATGAACACATCGTTCTCCACAACATCAGGGCTTTGCGATATCGGATATTCCGCATCCGAGCAGAGCATGACCTGGTCTGCAAACAAGGATAAACCTCTGGCCGGCTTCTTTGCAGATGCGTTGAGCATCGATGATTCCAAGCCGCTGAACACCCTCAACAGTTCAGAATGCGACATCTTCGCATCTAAGGTGCCCGGTCTGAATATCATTTCATACCGGTTCAATTCCGAAAACAGAGAGGCAGCACTGCTGAACACGCTCCACTTCATGGAGAGTCTTGTTGATACAACAAACTAAATGCATGAAAAACCCCGATCCAGGTCGAAAAGTTTTCGTCCGGATCGGGGTTGTTTTTTCTGTTGCGGGATGCGCCGCTTCTATCCTACATAAGCAAAATTTGCCGTCGCTGAAGCAAGAAGCTTTCCTGATTCTTCATCGTAAGCAGTGGATCTTGTTCTGATGAGATTTCTTCCCATGTAGAGGATCTCTGTATCGATCAGAAAGCTCTCTCCCAGAAACGGCCGAATAAAGCTGACATTAAGCTCCGCTGTCGTTACCGGTCTTCCGCTTTTGGCCATGATGCTCATTCCCATAGCAGTATCCATCATACCGGATACTGCTCCGCCATGCACCTGCATCCGCTGATTCCGTTCCCAGTCTTTTTTGATAAAGCGGATTCGGCACTCTGTGCCGTCTTTGCTGCATCCCACTGGTTGAGGATCCAGCGCTGTATTCATATTCTCAAATTCTTCATTCACAACGCCGCTGATAAGTTCCTGAAAGCGCTCCTCCACTTCCTTTGATCTGAATTTATCTAAGCTGTTTTGTTCTGTCATTCTCTTTCTCGTTCTCCTTCTGCTGTAAAATTGCTGCTGCGAGTCTAATTCCTTCTAATCCTCCAGGATATAAGCGCTGAGGATCTGTCCGTAATAGGCTGTATGGTAATCGCGATTTGCCCCATGGAACGATCCATCAACATCTGCCGGATAAAAAATTTTCTTTCGCTTTTCACTGATCTGATCCGGATCCTGCTCCTGCTTGTAAACCACTTTGCACTCCAGGGTCAATGGAAGCTCCCTGATCGCCGGAACGGAGATCTTCTCTGCTTCTACCGGAGTCAGCCCCAGCTCCTGGAATTTGTCCACGTCGCGTCCGGATTTCGTTCCGCAGAAATTCAGGATATCCTTTGCATCCTGACCATAAGGAATATTCACTGTAAATTCACCGTTCTTATCGATCAGCTCTTTGGTGAACCTGTGCTCACGCAGGAACGTTACGAAGACCGGCCTGCCCCATTCGATCCCCAGCATACCCCAGGAAATGGTCATGGAGTTGACCTGATCATCCGCCTTCGCCGTCAAAAGCACACCTTCCTTCAATTCTTTCACGATCCCCGTCAGATTATCGTATACATCTATCTTTTTTCTGTTCATCGTTTCCTCCTCAAAATCACGTTGATCCACTGTCCCTCATGTCTGCCTGGAAGCGCATCGCCCGTAAGCCACATCCGCTCCAGATCAAAACAATTCAGTTCCGCCAGAAGTCTTTCCATTTTCTTTTCTTCGAAATCCGTATAATACCGTCCGTCGCGTTCTCCCTCGAAGGTCCCGTATTTGAACGTCGTATAGAACACGCCCTGTGGTTTTAACGCGCCATGGATCCGCTTCATCACATCCATGATTTCCTCATAAGTAAGGTGCAGGATCGAAGCGCATGCCCACAGCCCGTCATAAGCTTCCGTTTCTTCAAAATCCTGAAACATCATATTACGGACATCCATTCCCAGATATTCTGATGCGATCCTGCAAAGCTCCTGCGAGCCGTCCAGTGCCTCGACGATCCTTCCCGCTTCAGCAAAAGCCTTTGCATCACGCCCGCTGCCGCACCCGAAATCCAGGATCCTGGCATCTCTTCGCAAGAATCCCAGAAAATACTCCCGGATCTCCGCAAGATCCGCATCTACCGTTCTCTCATAATACTCCTGTGCATTCTGATCATAGTAATCAATGGTACTCATATCAGTCGCCCCCTTTTCTCTTGCCGACTATCGCTTGATCATACGCAGATACGCCTTATACTCATTCGGCGTATTTGCACAAAGATATACGTTCATCACCACATCCGGATGTGCTTCAAACCACTCCACTACAGAAATCACTGCCACCGGCGCCACCTTGCCCATCGGGAATCCGTTGGCTCCCGCCGAAATGCTCGGGAATGCAATGCTGGTGCATCCATGCTCCACCGCCAGATCCAGTGCTTTTGTATAGCATGACGCCAGCACTTCTTCCTCTTCTTCATTGTTCTGGAAAAACGGACCTACCGTATGGATGATGTAATCGTCATACTCGATGCCATACGCCTTCGTGATCTTTGCATCACCTGGCATACAGCCGCCTAAAGTCTTACATTCATCAAAAAGCGCCTGACCTGCCGCCGCATGGATCGCTCCGTTGAGCCCGCCGCCGCAGAGCATCGCTTCGTCCATGATGCCCTCTGCTTCGGCCAGCAGCACTTCGTCCACTTCCACGCCGCCCAGAAGGGTCTTATGAGCCGAATTGACCACCGCATCCACATGAAGATCCAGCACGCTTCCCTGCACGAACGCCACATGAGATTTCGGCTGGAAATTCCGGACTTTATCACGGATATTGCGATCTACCATGATCTTGTTGGTAAACGGGTTCACCACATAGCCAAGGCAGTCCGGCCACTGATCCAGAGAGTCCAGGAGTTCACCAAAGGACTGATTGATGGTCGCACTTCCTTCTCCACCGATGTTCAGCTGCTCGCTGCTTGTGAAAATCGGGATCAAATAATGCCCCTCTTCATCCACTACCAGATGCTGAAAACTGATCGGCAGCTCCTCATTAATGGTGAAACTCGCGCCATCCTGCAAAGATTCCGCCTCAAGCAGCTGCTGCAAAAGCTCCTGCGGAGTTTCGATGGGGATCAGGCACTGCATACCCATCTCCGCTCCCTGGCTCATGGCGTTGAAGACCGGTTCCGGATCGGCGCCGTTCTCCCCGTAATACCAGTTATATAAAGCCCGCTCAAGAGCGGTTGCATATTTATCGTTCATGTTTTCCAGTCTCCCTCCTGCTTACAGCAGTTCCTTCAGTTTCTTCGCCTCTTCTTCCGTCAAAGTGATCCCCTTGCCCATTTTCTCATGATCCGGCGCCCAGTCGCGCAGATCGTACTTAGGTGCTCCGCCGTTCCAGGACACTTTGTTCAGCTCCTTGGTCCAGCCTCTGGCATTTTCTGAAAGCACTCCGATTTCTTCTACGATCTCATATTTAAAATCTGCCATATTGTCAATCTCCTTTATTTGTCGCACCACAGGTGCGACATTGACGTGCCCCGGGGTACTCCTTTATATGTTGTTCGTCTTACGATTCTGATTATACCACAGCCTGCAGCCTGCTTCAATACAGTGCATCACCCTTGTCATGCCGCAAGAAAGCCGCTATAATAACACCAGCAGAAAGCGAAAAAGGAGACTAAGATGAAAAAAGAATTTACCCACTACGGACAAAAAGTGCTGCTGGCTGGAAACCGCAGCCGCTATGAGATGATCTTAGAAAAAAACAACGTGGAATACATCCCGCTGCCCATCCTGTCCAAGACGTACCGGGTCGTGAAGTACAACAATAAATACGCTGTGATCTTAACAAAAGAAGCCGAAGATGATCTTGAAAGCGTCATCGTGACGGAAGCCCTGCCGGACGATCTGAACATCGACGCCCTGATCGTGGACGTGTTCAGCCAGCTGCGCGGCGAAAAACCTGCCAAAATGCCGACAAAAGCCATGGCCATCCTCCACGATGCGGAGAAACTTTTGCAGGAAAAACAAAGCCGCACCGGAACCCCTCTGACAGGTGATTCCTATTTTACTGAAATGGCAGGAGCACTTGAGATCTACGGCGGCACGGAATATCTGAAGACCCTGCCCCACGACGATATCGCCCCGGATTACTGGGATCAGCTGATGGCTGCAAAGCCTGCGGCTTTCGTCATGCCACTGTCCCCACAGCCAGATAACGCTCCGCAGCCACTCGGTCAGCAGCCAGCCCCGGCTTCAGCCGGAAATCCCTTCCCTGATATGTCCCAGGCAGAGAGCATGGAAGCCCTCATGTCCTTTTTCGGATCAGCAAAAAAGGAAGACTGAAAAGTCTTCCTTTCCCATGAGAGCCGGCAGTGTATATTCTTAATCTCCTGTGAAGTCGTATTCCTTATCTTCTTCTGCTTCATCCTCCTGTCGAATGATCATTAAAATGCATGCAACAATCAGCAGGAACACGGAAAAATATAGTGCATGTTTGTCAAAATGCTTGATGAAAATACTCTCAATGACCGCCCCTAGCATAAAGAAGAAAATCACGCCGAAATATACGATGGCTTTTTTCATATATTGTTTCTGGTGAGTCTGCATGTATTTATCGAAATTATATGTACCACTTCGCAGATTACCGATGCACATGGTGGTTGCGATACCGTTACCCCGGAAAGATCGGAACGTCTCTACCTGCATACCACACGCCAGCGAAATCAGCATATTCGCCAGATCGTTCTGCGACTGAGGGATCCAGCACACAGCGAACAAAAGCAAGATTTCTCCCACTAAAACGATCTGCCGCCAGTGCACGTGCACATCCTGTATCCTGCTCCGGATAAAGTCCGCTAAAATGATCCCCACTGTGAATGTGATCACCGGCCAGAAGTATTTCATAGCTTCTGCAAAATCTCCGCCGGCGGCGTTCACTCCGAACAGGAGCATGTTCCCGGTCTGCGCATTTGCAAAAACCTCGCCCCTGTATAGATAAGAATAGGCGTCCATGCACCCTCCGGAAAGAGCCAGGACTAAATTGACCACTGCAGATTCAGACATCTGCACCTTCTTTTTTGTAAATTGCTTTATCATAATCTCTCTGTATTTCGTAATGAGCAAAACAAAACACTCTGCTTAGTATTATACCTCATGTGAGAAGGTTTGTCATAAATAAGATTTTAGGATTTTAGCTTGTTCTAAGCTCCAGATCCTTTAACAAGGGCAGCTTTTCCTGTTCTTGCTTTGTTTAACAAAATATAACTTACAATCAACACCAAAATAGTGATGCCAAGTATCATATACATCGCTCCGATATTCACTTGACTTCCAAAAAAATAAACATTGCAATCAATGGAATCTTTTAGTTTTTCAACGACCTTTGTTGGAATGCCTTGATTTTGCATTTCAGCAAATACACCCTGCATTGTATGATTTCGGATCAGTGATGTCCCGTAAGTGCCTGGCAAAAATGAGATTAGTTTTTGAAGACCTTCGCTAAAAGAAGAAATAGGCATATATGCACCACAGATGAAACCATACCCCGCACTGATGATTGTACCTACCGCTGAAATTTGTCCTTGTGTTGATAAGAAAAGATTGATAATCGAAGATAATGCTGTTCCAAACAAAACAAGAAGTAAAATGTCAAGAAACAAAAAGAATATATCTGAAAGCGACATATACCAACCGACAATAGCCACGTAAGCAAGACAGATCCCCGTTGCAACAAAGCAAATAATAAGTGTTGAAAACAAGGTTGCAATATAATAACTCAGCGAAAGCGTCGCCGCCTTTACAGGAGAGATTCGTAAATCTCTTATCGTACCATTTGCTTTATCTTGCACCATTAAAAAATTAGAACAAAAAGCAACCGTTACGCACGAAACAGCAAGAATCGAGGAGATCAGCTGACCGCCTACCAGTCCCTCTATTATGTCTTCTGATAGTTTTAAAGAATCAGGTAAATTAGATGTAAAACTATCCCGATACACATTTCCAAGAAACGTTACATAAAGCACAAGCAATATAGCCGGTGTTATCAAAGAGGTAAAGAACATCCCCTTATCTTTAAAAAACAATTTGATATTTCTTTTGATAAGAATGAAAGCTGTACTCATTTTTCTGCACCTCCTACTAACGTTTTTCCTGTAACAACAAGAAAAACATCGTCCATTTTTCCTTTTGTTATTTCGTAATCATCAAACAGCTGCGGATTACGAATGATCAATTCAGTTGCAGCCTTTGTATTCGGTACAGAAAGACGATACCCGTTTCGGATTCGCTCATATTCTATATTAAGTGCTTTAATATCCTTTTCCTCTACACCGTAAATCGTGATGTAATCTCCAGTATAAATATTTTTTAATTCAAGCGGAGTCCCCTCTGCGGATATTTTTCCATCATCAATGATCACGACATAATCAGCTTCCGCAGCTTCTTCCATATAATGCGTAGTTAAAAATACGGTCATATCTTCAGCTTTGCGAAAACCGGATATAACAGTCCAGATAAGTTGGCGTGTCTGCGGGTCAAGCCCTGTTGTCGGCTCATCAAGAATAAGGATTTTAGGCTTATGAAACAAAGCCCTTGCAATATCGATTCTTCGGCGTTGTCCTCCTGATAATTTACCAACTGTGCGTTTCAATAAGTCTTTAAAATCTAATATTTTCGCCAGTTCCTCAAGCCGGTTCTTAAATGCCATTCCAGTAATGCCATATAAAGCGGCTCTACTTTCCAGATTATCATAGACAGAAAGGGCCGAATCCAAAACAGATGACTGAAAAACCACGCCCAGTTCACGCTTGATATAGTCCATATCCTCATCTAAATCGTGTTTATCAATAACGACGCTTCCACTGTCTTTCGTCAGTTGTCCGCACATAATATTGATTGTAGTCGACTTTCCTGCACCATTGATCCCAAGGAAGGCAAATAATTCCCCTTTTTTCACACGAAAACTCAAATTCCGGACAGCATTTACACTTCCAAAACTTTTATTAAGATTATCGATTTGAATAATATTGCTCATTCACTTTCCTCCTTATATTATGGGCATCCAGGATAATTCCCGTCATCTTCTCACATAAATATCTTATTGGTTATCGTAAAAGGCGGTTTGTATTCTCCCATTGAACTTTTCAATCCCAAAAGCTCCATGACAGCACTCCTGCCGAATACATAGTTGATACTTTTGATATTCTTTTACAGAAACTGCACCAAGTATATCGGCAGACAGAATATATCCTCATCCTTTGCAAAGTCCTTTGTATAAATAAGGTATTTATCTAGTATCCTGTCTGAGAATTTTCTGGAAAACGCATCTAAGGAAGCATGTGTCTTGTATCCGGAAGATTTCACCTCTATCGGACATACTTTGTTTTTTCTGGCCAGGATGAAATCTATCTCATAGTTTCTGCGAGTGCTTTCATTCATGAAAGTATGATAAAATAATGCATTCCCATTAGCAGTAAGTATTTGAGCTACTGCATTTTCATATAGATATCCAAGATTCGCACTCAGTTTATCATTCAGCAGTTTTTCATAAATGATGTTCTCTGTGAAATCTCTGTCTTTGAACATCAACGTAGTGAACAATCCGGTATCACTTAAAAATAATTTGAATTTCCCCGGGGCTTTATTGTTCGACATTCCTGCATTGGGATCATTGGTATGATACGATACCAGTACTGTTTTTGAATCTTTCAGTTCTGCAATCGATTCCAGAATATTTTCTGCTCTCTCACCGTTCAAAACACTCGAAACCTGATATCTTGAAGCATTTTTATTAAGCTGTGCCGGGATCGCATCAAACAGACTTGACAACTTCCCTGTTGGATCTATTTTTTTAAAGTCATCTTCATACAGATTGAGAATATCCCTTTTTATCTGGTCTACTTTTCTGAAATTGTTCGTTTCTATATATTCATTTACAGCCTGTGGCATACCTCCTACAAGCATATACAAGCGGAAGTCTCTCATCAGTTTTCTATGGATCTGAACTCCGACAGGTTTCCCGGAATCAAATACCTTCTTCAGCAATGGAATAGTTGTGAGATCTCCGACAGCCCATAGAAATTCTTCATGATCCATAGGATACATACTGATTTTTCGTTCCTCACTTGGGATAAGTATATCCTTCACGTTACGTTTGATCGAAATCAACGAACCGGTCTCCACGTAATCATATCTGTGATCTGCCACCAATGCTTTGATTGCCTGCCTCGCAAGAGGACACTGTTGTACTTCGTCAAATATAATCAATGATCTTCTCTCATGCAGATCGACCTTATACTGCAATTGCAGTTGGAGAAACAGATAATCCAGATCAGATATATCTTCAAAAAGTTCTTTTACGGCTTTAGATGCTCTCGAAAAATCAATAAGGATGTAACTTTCATATTCCTTTTTAGCGAATTCTTCAACAACTGTCGATTTTCCAACTCGTCTTGCTCCTTCTATCAGTAAAGCAGTCCTTCCATCAGACTCAGTTTTCCACTCTAAAAGCTTGTCATATATCTTTCTTCTGAACATAAAATCAGCCCCCATCGCAAAATCGCACTTTTTATATTTTCATTTTACCACAAAATCGCTATTTTTATATCCTCATTTTACTGCAAAATCGCACTTTTTTCATTATTATGTGAAGATCCTGGTTGTGGAGCTCGTGTTTCTCGTCCAGAAGCAGATTTCTGAGAAATATCTCAAGATATTCTGTGGTTTCATGGATACCTCTCTGTAAATCCGTATAATTCGCTCGAACAAGCGCATTTCTGAAATACTAGGCATTTTCTGCAAAAATATCATTGGTTGCAGAAAAGCCAAGCGTTCTCAAATATTTGATAAAGAACACTGCATCTGGAACATACTCGGCCCTGTTTTCTCCCTGCATTTTTATCTACAAGGGTCCAAAAGAATCGCTTTGATAGATTCTATATC
Source organism: Lentihominibacter faecis (assembly GCF_014306095.1). Taxonomy (GTDB): domain Bacteria; phylum Bacillota; class Clostridia; order Peptostreptococcales; family Anaerovoracaceae; genus Lentihominibacter; species Lentihominibacter faecis. Next base: position 9,844 of record NZ_JACRWC010000109.1, on the reverse strand, counting down.
ACTAACACTCAATCGATTCTTATTAAATGTATGTACCGCCTTATCAATATCGTTGGAACTGCCAAGAACTTCTTTGCACCAGACAGGACTATTTCCTTGAACAAAAAATGCATACCCCTCTACCCATACATAAAATCCATATTCCTCAAGATGCCTTGCAAGCAAATATACCTGCCGATTTACCTGCTTGATCGGATTTCTTACCGTTTTGGTAAAAGTGTTGCCATAAGGATCGGTTTTGCATTTTATCCAAGTATAATCATCTGTCTTGCCATAGATTGTGCCCGCGTAGTTTTTCACTTCAATGATGAAAACTCCATACTTGTTTATGATGACATTATCAAGCTCAGCTTTTCTCCCATCATAAGAAATATCAACATTTGTCAGAAGAACGTCCCCATTACGCAGAACTCTCCTGATTATGTTCATTGCAATATATTCTCCCTCACGACCCGCACGCTCTTCCGGACGTTCATACTCCTGCGAGCTACGATCAGATATGCTGTTTCCTATTATGGCTATGATTGCGATAATAATTACCACAATGGCAATGATTACAAATATACTTAATTCAGACATAGTTCACCCTCTGAAGTTATTGATTATTGTAATTTAGCTGTGAGCTGGCGTAAAGGAATCCAGCAACCGCTGAAATCCCAGCATCGCCTCATCCGGCCCAATGATACGAATCTTCCCGCCAAACTGGAACACCCAGCCATATCTGTCACCATTCCTTTACTATTACAAAACATTAACTCTGGTTTTATTATAACGGAGTGAAATCGGAAATAAATAAAAAATACTTCTGTCATATTTCCAAACTTACTTCAATTATCTCCCGGATCGGTATTTTCACACCGTCCGTCATGATCAGCACATGCACATACTCATCTATCTTCTTCAGTGCTCCGGTTTTCGTCACATATCCTCCGCCGTCTTTCCTCTCGTCAGGCACGAAATATGTGATACTGACTTCCGGCTGCTCTTCTATATGCTCTGAAAGGATCCGAAGTTTCTCATTCAAACGCTGCCGTTCATCTTCCTCCAGTTCCATACGCTTGTCTGTGACTCTTGCCTCTTCCTCCACTGCTGCATCAAATCCTGTCAGTGCTGCAAATGGCGAGAACTGTGCAGCGCGGTCATGCATGGACATCTGCAGATGCGTCCGTGATACATGGTGCGGATGATCGATGATATCGCTGTAATCCTTCATGCCTTATGCCCTCCGATCTGTCTGTTCCTGTTCTTTGCAGTAGCTCCCTCCTCGAGATTCATCCCTTTAAGGACAGCATTTTTACCAAACTTTTTTTTGATAGAGATCTCCGCCTCCTGCAGTTTCCGTTCCCGTTCAAGCTGTTCGGCTTCTTCACGCTGCGCTTCCTGTCTGGCGTCATAATCTGTAAAAAAATCAAGCTGTTCACATCCATCATTTTTCTCCGGAGCATCCGACTCGCCAACCACACGATTCGCAGAAATGTTCATCCTACTACAATATACTTATGGTTAATATCCCTTGCAGCCAGTAAGGAATTATCCATCTTGTTGCTTAAGCTGTTAAAATGTAAGAGCAATCGGTATAGCGATTTCATCCTTGGGCTTCGCGCCCGGACCGCAGTCTGCTAACCAGCTCTTCATTCGCAGCATTCGTTTTATGCAGGTTGAGCCACCTTAAGGGTGCGTTCGTGTCACACCACAGTAGATTGAATGGGCAATGAGTAAAGCTGGATCTGATCAATTGCAATCTTTGAAACAGGGAGTGACATTTTATGAATATGAACGCAGTAGGTATAGATGTTTCCAAAAGGAAGAGTACAGTTGCAATCCTCCGTCCCGGCGGAGAGATAGTTAAGAAGCCTTTTGATGTGCCGCACCTTTCTTCTGACTTTCGATCGCTTACTCGGTTGATCCAGGATCTTGATGGAGAAACACGCATCGTTATGGAATGCACCGGTCACTACTATGAGCCAATTGCCCGCAGACTGTCGCAGGCAGGTTTCTTCGTCAGTGCTGTAAACCCTCATATCATCCGTAACTTTCAAGGCCACGATAATCCTCTCCGCAAAGTCAAAACAGACAAGGCGGATTCGGTGAAAATCGCACGCTACACTCTTGACAGCTGGGGAAATTTGAAACAGTATACTCTTATGGATGAATTACGTTCTCAACTCAAAACTATGAATCGTCAGTTCAGCTTCTACACGAAGCACAAAACTGCTATGAAAAACAATTTGATCGGGCTGATCGATCAGACTTATCCAGGTGCCAACACCTACTTTAACAGTCCTGTCCGTGAAGACGGCTGCCAGAAATGGGTGGATTTTGTGGATACCTACTGGCATGTGGATTGTGTCCGTAAGATGTCATTGACTGCTTTTATCAATCACTATCAGAAATGGTGTCACCGCAGGAGGTACATCTTCAGCAAGTCAAAAGCTGAAGAAATCTATGGAAAAGCAAAGGAGCTTGTTCCTGTACTTCCCAAGGACAACTTTACCAAACGGATCATCAAACAGGCGATAGCACAATTAAATACTACATCTAAGACTGTAGAAGAACTGCGCAATCTTATGAACGAAACCGCTTCTAAGCTCCCAGAATATCCAGTCGTTATGGCAATGGAGGGAGTAGGTCCATCTCTGGGGCCACAGCTTATGGCCGAAATCGGTGATGTGATGCGTTTTACTCATAAAGGCGCCATTACAGCATTTGCTGGAGTAGATCCTGGAGTAAATGCATCTGGAGAGTATTCCCAGAAAAGCGTACATGCCTCGAAACACGGCTCACCAGTATTACGAAAAACTCTGTTCCAGATCATGGAAGTGCTGATCAAGAACAAGCCTGATGATGCCGTATATCTTTTCATGGACAAGAAACGTGCTCAGGGAAAACCCTATTATGTCTACATGACCGCAGGAGCCAATAAATTTCTACGCATTTACTATGGAAGAGTAAAAGAATATCTTCTGAACTTGTCTGAATTAAATTGATCACTTTATGTCCTTTTTCAGGCCGACATTTCTGGCGGTCTTGTTTTGATACCTAGTTTTCGATCTATACAATACTTTCAATATCCCATAATTTACCCTTGACTTTTTATTTGCAGGCTGCAGTTCCCATCTCGTCCCTTAAAAAAGAAATTTGGGAATTCACGAATTTCAAGCTGGCGGGAAAACGGATGAGAGTTCCGATACAGGTCAAATTATTTTCTATCTGGGAATTCACGATGAGTGTAGTTAAGAGAACTGCTTCATTTACATTTATGCAATGCGGATTTCTGCTATGCAATGCGGATTTCTGCAAAGTGCGAGGCTTGCGGCAGCCATCTCGATATCGTATAATGGGACGAGAGAAATGGGAGGTGCAGTATGGGCGGATTTGTTTTTTCGATCATGTTTGCTTTTGTCATGTGGATGGCTGCCATAGCGATGGCTATCATGGCGGTGATCGCTATTTGTGCATTGATGAATTATATTTTTGAAAGTATTTTTCTGTATCGGGTTTCTCAGATCCGGAATTATTCTCATGGATTTCTGGCGTGGATCCCGTTTCTAAACAAGCTGCGGCTGGGACAGATCGCAGGTAAAAAGAATGTGGGGATTTTGTTGACGATCCTGGATATCATCTGCACTGCCTGTTTTGCAGAAATGTGTTTTGGTCCGCAGTCCATGGCAGATACCAGTCTGAATTCGATCATTTCTATCTTATGGCTGGTCACATTCCCGATCGTTTTCATTTTAAACATCTACCTTTCTCACAGGATCATGAAAAAGGTGATGCCGCGGTGGGCGGATCTGTTGACTTTGGCCAATGTGTTCACTGCTGGAATTTCCAGATCGATTATTTTGTTCCTGCTTCGAAACCGGAAGGAACTTCTGGTGCCGGAGCCGGGACCTATGATTTCATAAATTTTAATTTGGTATGAGAGGAGGATTCCATTATGATCGACAATATCAACTGGTATCCGGGGCATATGAAGAAGACCCGGGAGCTGATTCAGGAAAATTTGAAAATGGTGGATGCTGTCATCGAGGTGATCGATGCGAGGATCCCGATTTCCAGCAGAAATCCTATTATAGATGAACTGGTGAAAAGCAAGCCACGGATCATCGTACTAAACAAGAGCGATCTGGCAGATGACAAGGCGGTAAAAGACTGGGCAGAAACCTTTCGCCGACAGGGAAACAAGGCGCTGGCCATGAACTGTATGAGCGGGGCGGGCAGCAAGGAGCTGTTCCGTCTTTTAAGCAGTATGGAGGCTGAAAAAAACAAGGACAAGGTGCGGCAGAAGCCGTATCGACTGATGATCGTCGGCGTGCCGAATGTGGGTAAGTCGTCTCTCATAAACCGCATGACGGGAAAGAAAAGCGCTCAGACAGGCGACAGGCCGGGGGTCACGAGAGGCAAGCAGTGGCTTCGTCTGCAAAACGGAATGCAGCTTCTCGATACGCCGGGGATATTATGGCCGAAATTCGAGGATCCTAAAGCGGGGCTGAACCTGGCTTTTTGCGGTTCTATCAAAGATGAGATCCTGGATGTGCCGACCCTGGCTATGGAGCTGATCGGTGTGCTGGCAGAGCATTATCCCCAGCTTCTCATGGACCGGTATAAGTTGGAAGAAACGGGGGAAACTCCTCTCGAGACCATGGAGATGATGGCTCAGAAGCGTGGCTGCATCCTGCCGGGCAAGCGGATCGATTACGAGAGGATCGGCAAACTGACGCTGGATGAGTTTCGCGGCGGCAAGATCGGACGGATCACGCTGGAGCTTCCGCCGGTTCCTGCAAAGAATGCTGCTCAGGTTCCTGCAAAGAATGCTGTTGCAGACAGTCACAGTCCGGCTGAAACTCCTGCAAAGGAGGCACAGGAATGACCAGGGAAGAACGGCTTGAAAAACAGAAGCAGCGGCTCATTGAAATGAAAGTGCCGGAGGAAGACCTGCATGAGCAGGGCTACCGGTGCATCGCCGGGATCGACGAGGTGGGCAGAGGACCGCTGGCTGGTCCGGTGGTTGCGGCGGCTGTGGTGCTTCCGGAGGAATTTAGCGTATTGGGAATAGACGATTCCAAGAAACTTTCAGAAAAGCGACGGGAGGAGCTTTTCGTCGAAATCAAAAAACACGCGGTCGCCTGGGGCATCGGTATGGCAGACCATCAGGTGATCGATGAGATCAATATTTTGCAGGCGACCAAACTGGCTATGCGCCGGGCGGTCCACGATCTGGAACAGAAGCTTGCGGATGCCGGTAAAGATCCTTTGGATTATCTGCTGTTTGACGCAGTCAAGATCGAGGAACTGGATCTGCCGCAGCAGTCCATCATAAAAGGGGATGCCAAGGTGCTAGCCATTGCAGCCGCATCTATCATAGCCAAGGTCACAAGAGACAGAATGATGGTGAAATACGCGGAAGTTTATCCGGGATATGCCTTTGAAAAAAACAAAGGCTACGGGACGAAGGCTCACTACGAAGGTCTGGGGCTGCAGGGGATCTGCCCTATCCACCGAAGAACGTTTTTAAAGGGGAAATCTTATCCATCCCAGGAGTAGGGGAAGCCAGCCCGGAAGCAGGGGCGTAGCGGTGCTAAGCCAGTGGGTTCGCATCAAGCCAGCGGGCTCAGCATCACGCCAGGGAGTCTGGCGGCAGACCGGCGCCAAGCCAGTGGGTTCGATGCCAAAGCGGCCCCATGCCAGGGATGGTCCGGGTCTCTTTTCCCCTTGCGCAGAAGACCCCGGCGTGGTAAAATGGATTTGTTATACGACTGACGGTATTTAAAGTGGAACAGACCACGTGGAGTATAATGAGAAGAAGAGAGCCGACCGTCTGGGCTGCATAAGTCCGGATCGTCAGGCCCTTTTTGCATATTAAGGGGAAAAAAGATTCGGCTCACAGTCAAGAGAGCATGAGGAGAAAAGAGATGGAAATCAAAACAGACATTCAGATCGCACAGGAAAATGAGATGGCGCACATCAGCCAGATCGCTGAGAAAGCAGGACTTGCAGAGGAATACGTAGAACTTTACGGTAACTACAAGGCCAAGATCGACTACCGCCTGTTACAGGACAGAAAAGACAGGAAGGACGGCAAGGTGATCCTGGTGACGGCGATTTCACCGACGCCGGCAGGCGAAGGCAAGACGACCACTACCGTTGGTCTGGCAGACGCCATGAAGCGGATCGATAAAGATGTGATCGTAGCTTTAAGAGAACCTTCTTTAGGACCGGTCTTCGGCATCAAGGGCGGAGCCGCAGGCGGTGGCTACGCACAGGTGGTGCCGATGGAGGACATCAACCTTCACTTCACCGGCGATATGCACGCTATCGGAGCTGCCAACAATCTGCTGGCGGCTATGCTGGACAACCATATCCAGCAGGGAAATGAACTGGGGATCGACCCGAGAAGGATCACCTGGAAGCGCTGCGTGGACATGAATGACCGGCAGCTGCGGTTCATCACCGACGGCCTGGGCGGAAGAATCAACGGAACACCTAGAGAAGACGGATTTGACATCACGGTAGCCAGCGAGATCATGGCGATCCTGTGTCTTTCCAGGAATATCGAGGATTTAAAAGAACGTGTTTCCCGCATCGTCGTGGGATACACTTATGATGAGAAGCCGGTCACAGCGGGTCAGCTGAAAGCACAGGGAGCGATGGCGGCTCTGCTGAAGGATGCTCTCAAGCCGAACCTCGTTCAGACGCTGGAAAAAACACCTGCGCTGATACACGGAGGCCCTTTCGCTAATATCGCTCACGGATGCAACTCGGTAATGGCGACGCGCATGGCGATGAAGATGGCGGATTATGTGGTGACAGAAGCCGGATTTGGCGCGGATCTGGGAGCAGAAAAATTCCTGGATATCAAATGCCGCATGGCGGATATCAGACCGTCTGCAGTCGTTGTCGTTGCAACGGTAAGAGCGTTGAAACATCACGGAGGCGTATCCAAGGTGGATCTGGGAACAGAAAACCTGTCAGCACTGGAAAAAGGTCTGCCTAATCTTTTGCAGCATGTGGAAAACATCACGAAGGGCTTCGGGCTTCCGGCTGTGGTAGCGATCAACCGGTTCCCGACCGATACGGAAGCGGAGCTGAAACTGGTGGAAGACAAGTGCAGACAGCTGGGCGTCAACGTAGCTCTCAGTGAAGTCTGGGGCAAAGGCGGAGAAGGCGGTATCGCACTGGCAGAAGAAGTCGTTCGCCTCTGTGAAGAACCGAATGATTTCCATTTCACATACGAGCTTGACTGCTCCATCCGCGAAAAACTGCAGGCGATCGCACAGAAGATCTATCACGCAGATGATGTGAAATTCCTGCCGGCAGCAGAAAAGGAAATGAAGCAGCTGGAAGACCTGGGATTTGGGAATCTGCCGATATGTGTGGCGAAGACCCAGTACAGCTTTTCTGACGACCAGAGCCTTTTAGGAGCACCGAGAGGATTCGATCTGACAGTGCGCAACCTGAAAGTCTCCGCAGGAGCAGGCTTTATCGTGGCCTTGACTGGAAATATCATGACGATGCCGGGGCTGCCGAAGAAACCGGCGGCAGAAAATATCGATGTAGATGCATCGGGAAAGATCACCGGCCTGTTTTAAGATAGAAAGGGTGAAAAAAATGATTTATACGGAGAAATCCTGTAAGAAATTCATCGAAGCGGCAGCGAGCAAAGAGCCGGTTCCCGGTGGCGGGAGCGTTGCGGCTCTGGCTGGTGCGCTGGGGACCTCCCTGGGGCACATGGTAGGTGCTTTGACGGTAGGAAAGAAGAAATATGCCGATGTGGAAGATGAGATGATGGAGCTGATGAAAGAAGGACGGCAGCTGCAGCGTGAGCTTCTGGATCTGGTGCAGGCGGATATCGATATGTTCGAGCCCCTGTCTCAGCTGTATTCTCTAAAACCGGAAACGGACGAGGAGATCGCAGAGAAGGAGCGCCTGATGGAGGAGGCTCTGGAAAATGCCAGTGCAGTTCCTCTTCAGATCATGGAAAAATGCGGCCGGGCAATCGAGCTTTCGGTAGCCTTCGCCAAGCGGGGCAGCAGGATCGCGGTCAGCGATGCCGGATCCAGTGCCATCCTCTGCAAAGCAGCCCTGCAGGCTGCCAGCCTCAACGTTTACATCAACACCAGGATGATGCAGAACCGGGCAAGAGCTGAGGAACTGAACGAGATCTGTGCCATCAGGATGATGAAATACACATCGCTGGCAGATGAAGTATTCGAATGTGTATCAAATCAATTAAAGAAGGGAAATGATTAATGATAGAACTGAAGGGGAAGCCGGTAGCAGATGACATCAAGGAGAGGGCGTTCAAGCGTGTGGAAGAGCTTCGCAGTCAGGGGATCATACCAAAGATCGCGACCATACGGGTGGGCGATGATCCGGGTGATATCGCTTACGAACACGGGATCTGCAGCCGGGCAGAAGAAATGGGGATCGATATCAAGCAAAAGGTTTTTGCAGGGGATATTTCGCAGGAGCGGCTTCTTGCAAAGATCGCAGCATACAACGAAGACCAGGATATCCACGGCGTCCTGATCTTCCGGCCTCTGCCGAAGCAGTTCGACGACAAGACGATCTGCAAAGCTCTCGATTTCCGAAAGGACGTAGACGGCATCACGGCCGGTTCTATGGCAGGGGTGTTCACTGGCAGCGGCGAGGGGTTTCCGCCCTGCACGGCAGAAGCCTGCATCCGTATGCTGGACTATTATGGATATGATCTTACGGGAAAGAAAGTCACGGTGTTTGGCAGAAGCCTGGTGATCGGAAAACCGGTGACGGTAATGGCCCTGGATCGCAATGCCACGGTGACCATCTGTCACAGCAGGACGACGCCGGAGATACTGCGGGAAGCCGGGAAAAATGCAGATGTGCTGATCACAGCTGTAGGCAGGGCGAATTTTTTGACGCGGGATCTGACAGGAGAGGATCAGATCATTCTGGATGTGGGGATCAACGATGATGGCGCCGGAGGCATATGCGGCGACGTAGATCCGCAAGCCGCATCCGCAGCGGCAGCGGCCAGCCCGGTGCCGGGCGGTGTCGGCAGCGTGACCACCGCCGTTCTCATGGATCACGTGGTAACGGCCGCAGCGCGAAGCGCTTTGCAGGAAAAATAAAAGGAATGGAAAAAGGTAAAGTGTCTGCGGGCACTTGCCTTTTTTTTGCATTGCGTGTAAAATTGATATATTATGCAGTTACTATAAAATTGCATGGAGTATGAGTAAAAGAGGGATGATGGATTGAGGAATCTTTTGATCATTCTCTGGCTGATCCTGATCGGGGTCATTGCGGTTCCCGTCTGCTTGGATTATATGAACGGCACGCCGAAGGACGATGTGCTTTCTGTGATCCAGAGGGAGACGGAGACGGATGATATCCGGGTCACGCTGGAGGAGGAAATCGGAAACAAGGCGATGTACTGTTTTCAGACGGGCAGTGATTTTGGGGCGGCAGTGTTTTCCCGGATGGGAGAGCGGTACTGCTACCAGGAGAGCACCATTGGAAACGGAGAGAAATACATTGATGTGCGGCTGGACACGGGCTGGGATGTGTACCAGTATTACGTAACGGCAGATGGAGCGCAGCAGAAGAAGATCGAGACGTACCAGGGGGTATACCGGATCTATCTGGCGGCGTTTCTGATTTTGCTGGGAGCGAGTCTGCTGTATGGTCTTTGGAATATGAGACGAAGGAATAAGAATAAAAACCAGTAAGGAGAGATATAAATCATGGAGAAGAATTTAGCAAAGACTTACGATCCGAAGGATTTTGAGGATCGCATTTATGAGATGTGGGAGTCGAACGGTGCATTCCACGCGGAAGTGGATCCCGATAAAAAGCCGTTCACCAT
>NZ_JACRWC010000039.1 GCF_014306095.1 Lentihominibacter faecis | reverse complement strand
TGTATAAGAGACAGCCCCTAATAATGCAAATATTAGTGATATAACAAAAATAGATATATCTTCTGCTGAAATAGTTTGCATACAATAATCTGTAATTCTCAATCCCCAAAAAGTTGCAAATGTGTCTAAGATTAAATAGAGTGCCATTGCTGTATAAATAGATACTTTGTCTAAAGATAACAAAGCCTTTGGAAATGCACCAGCAATCAAGCCTAAAGGATAAGAAATAATTGTTGCAATAATAAAAAACAAAATAATACTTCCGATAGAACGATATTCAAACCCAAACACTTTCATTATTGCACCACTTATTAGAGCTAAAACAGATAGTACGATAATAAATAAAACTCCACATAATAAAAGTGTTATTATCTTTTCTTTATGCTTTTCAAAAAATTCTTTCAATGTTTCACACTCCATAACTTCTAAATTCTCGCTTTTTTCATATCCACATTATAACATTCTCATATCAGCACTACAATAAAATTTTATGCACCGATAATCTTGTTGAACAGCTCTAACAGTACATCTTTCACACCACCAGCATTGAATACCAAGCCGACAGCAATTAAGGCAACTACTAAGAAACCGATAAGTTTGGAAAACTCACGTTTAAACCCTAAGTAGATACCGATAACCACGATCGCCATAAGCACTAAGCTCTGTGCGTTTGATAAAAACCATTGATATAAATTTTGTCCGAAATTCATTTAATTGTCCTCGCTTTCTTTTAATTGTTTCATTTCATAGTCAGCTTCTTTGCCGACATTCAAAATACACATCAAGACTACGCCGATACCCATTCCCATAGATACCAGCAGGAAGTCTTTTAATAATACCCACATTTTTTATCACTCCTAACTTTCCACCAAATCTTTTGCAGGGGTCGTCTGCTGTTTGATTATCATTTCATGCTTTTCTGTGAGCTTTGCCTGCTGTTCGATTGTTTCCATGTAGTCTGTACCGTTTCCCTTATCAATCTTTCTCAGCATTTTCAAGGTCGGTGCTACCTGCCTTTGTACCCACCGCAATGTACGGTCTAAGGTGTAAGGCTCTGGCTTTGTCGTCAGCTTCAAGCTCTGTCTGTTATCTCCGATAAACCAAGCCCAGCGGTCATTGAGTTTCCAGTCATTTTTTCGCTTGTCGGGTTCTTCATCAACAAACCGCACATACTGGTTGATGATAGAAAATGCGGTCTGCTCTGCGTCATAATACGTCAGCAAATCTCGTACTGCATAATAGGCTCGTTCATTGCGAAGCCGTATCTCAAAACGGTTGATAATGTCAGCTTCTTCCAGAGGTGTCCCCAGCTTGACGTACTGCTCATAGTCCTTTTCATAGATACAGAAATACACATCTGATTTCAGCGAACCAAGATAAAGGGTACGTCCCATATATTCTCTGTCGTCCTCTCTGTGCTTGATAAGCTCGCCCGACTGGTAAAACTTATAGCTTCTGGACTTTCCGATATATTCCCGTTTCCTGCATTTTTCCGCAAGCTCTGGAATATCCAAAATGCCCGTATGGTCGTTGATAGCAAGGTCGATACGCTTCATCACACCACCGTCTATAAGTGCGTCCATGAGGAAGTCATACCAGCTTCTTTGCTGTGCCAGCAGGTAACTTTCAAACTGCCTGCAACCACGCCCCTTTAATTCTAAAAGGACACCTTTTTCTTCGTCAGCCGACGTATAGATAAAGATGTCCCCTAAAGAATAATGCTCCGTATAGCTGTAACGCCCGTAATCTTCATGGAGCATATAATTGATATTCAGTTTTAATATATCTTTGATGATGTGCTGTATATCCAGCGTAGGAAAACGAATTTTCACATAATCAAACAGCATGGTAAGCGGTGCTTCTGGATTGAACCTTGCCAGTTCTTTATACAGAGTTTCCAGAAGTTCCTTTGACGGCTTCATTTTTCCACTTTCTATCTTGTTGAGATATTCCCTTGTGATACCAGAAGCCACCGCCAGCCTGCCTTGTGAGATACCGTAAGCAATCCGTTTCTCCCGTAATTCTTTTATCCATTGTTCTTCATTCAGAACCATACCCCCAATCTGTAAAGTGTGAAGTTTTTTTTAACGACTTCACAACTGAATTTTGCTAGGAAATCATGCTAGAAGCCTTATGTTTCCTATGTTTTTTGTCTATTGTCTATTTGCAAACGTACCCCTCTGTTAGATACCGAGGGGTTTTACCTGCTGGCGTGGCTTACGCCACACCAGCAACGGCTAGTCCGTGCCGTCGCCTTTCGCTTCGCACGTCGCCGTCCCGTCCTGCCTTGCTTGTGCAAGAGAGCCGATGGTCTGCAAAAAATCATGTCCTTTCGGGACTAAAGGCGTATAAAATTCGCTTATCACGCTTGTTCCCACATCACAATAGCCACGCCCCTTGATACGCTTCTGAAAAAACTGTTTCTTCACATCAGAACCGAACAGCATACCGTAACCTAATTCGCTGATACGCCCAAGTCCTACACGGAAATTGAAATTATCTCTGATACCGTCCGAGAAATACTTTGCATCTGGACGCTGGCAGGCAACGATAAGGAAATAACCTGCTTGTCGTCCTAACATAACGATTTTCTTTAACTGGCTAAGTAGGCTCACACTTTCTTTTGTCCCCAGCATTTCAAAAAACGCCACATATTCATCAAAGATAAGAAAGCAGGGTGGCAGTCCCAGATAGGCGTAGTTTTCGCCCGTCTTATAGTTCGGGTGTCGCTTCATTTTCTCACTTCGCTGTACCATGCCCTCATAAAAGGCATTGACGCAATCAATCATTTCTTCTTTCGTGTGATACACATTTCCCATAACTGTCCCCAAGTCTGCTAAGTCCGCATTTTTCGGGTCTAAGATATAAAGGACAGCGTTTGTATGCAGTAAGGCTTCAATGAGTGTCAGCAGAAAATATGTTTTACCGCCACCAGTCCCACCAGCAATCAGAGCGTGAGGGAGTGCGTCATATTCCCAGACAAGATTTTTCATCAATCTAAGACAACCGTTTTCTGCCCGTACTTCATCAATGGTAATGCGGTTCGCTATCATATCATAAAGCAGGGTATATTCGATATAGCCGTCATGCAGGGTCTTGTCGGTCAGCTCACAATACAAGCCACTTTCCAACTTATCCTCCAACCGTAAAAGCTGGTCTTGATATTTTCCCAGCGTAATTTCACAGCGGATATGAAGAAGTCCTTTTTCCATTTGATAATAAATCTTTGGAAACCAGACGATTTTTTCCCTTGATCTGCTTTGCAGGTCAGTAAAAAAACCGCTGTCTTGTACGGTATCGGCTTCATACCACTTATTTTCCAGTATCATTCTTGCCAGCTTTTGACGGTGCAGTAGCTTCTTGAAACTGTCGTAACAGAAGCGGTAATACAGAAAAGCGACCAATGCACAAACACCAGTCGCTATCAGTATGGTTATGAAGTTGTAAAGGGAAAGCGTAAAGCCATTGTCTAATAAGCTGAAATGTTCCCAGTCGGTACGCATGAGCTGTTTGCTATTCAGTAGCAGGAGAACTGCCACGAACACAAACAGAAGCGTCTCTATGGAAAAATGATAGACAAGGTGCTTGTCGCTGGCTCTGATACGGTGTCCTTTGTTCCAAATCATACGCATAAATCAATCACTCCTTTCTGGGTATGAAAAAAGCAGTCAATCATAAGACTAACTGCTTTGTGTGTAGGGATATAAAATTGTAAAACTAAGATTGCATTTCAGATATGGATTTGAAACCCCTCATAGCTGAATATACCATTCCCTTGTTTTAATTTCCCTTCATTTGACAAGTTGTGAAAAGCTGTCTCTATCTTGTCAATTATAGTAACTGGAATAGATAAATGATGATGTCCTGGCAAAATTCGACTTATCTTTAAAGATTGAATTTTTCTAACAGACTTCCAAAATTCTTGTGGGTTTGTTGATGGATAAAAAGCATCAAGGCAACCGCTATATATCAAATCGCCGGAATACAGATATTTTCTATCCGCTTCATAGAAACAACAATGTCCGGGAGAATGACCGGGCGTGTGAATAACTACCAACTTTCTGTTCCCTAAGTCAATACAATCTTCATCATGTAAAATCATTTGCGGAACCCCTTGAAAAATCTGATATTTCTCTACCTTAAAATCCGAGGGGAAATCACATGGATTGCACATAATATTGTTTTTTACCACTTGCAAAGGTATAGGGAATTTGACCGATAGCCATTCTTTTTCTGCTTCATGAACTGCAATAGACCGAAAATATTTATGTCCACCGATATGATCCCAATGAACATGAGTAGTGATTACTGTAACGGGCAGTTTCGTCAATCCATCAATAACCTCTCTGATGTTGGAAACACCTAAACCTGTATCAATCAGAATGGCTCTTTTTGTCCCACACAATAGATAACAATGTGTTTCTTCCCAGTGTTTGTATTCGCTGATGACGAATGTATCTTGGTCTATTTGTTCGACGGTAAACCAACTGTCCATATACTATTCTCACTCCCTAAAAATTTTAATTTGTCGCTTTCTTCATACCCATATTATAACAGTTCCGTATATCCTCTACAACGAAAATCTATTCAGCAAGTCTATTTTTTCGGTTGTCCCTGCGGTGTATGGTTCTGTGTATTGCCTGCGTTCTGGTTGCTTTTATTCTTCAATACAATATCCTCTGCCTTTACATACCAGTCCACATCTGCACCCGTATAGGTTTTTCTTGATACCGTATCGGCTACTGGATTGACAAGCTCCACAACCGCATTGTACGGAAATTCCCTTAACGGTACTTCTGGCGGTACGGACACGGGGATAATTCCACCATGCAGACTGCACTTCAAATCATAGATACGCTTTTTAAGCTGGGTACTCGGTGTCCCGTCCTCATTCTGCAAGAACACATCTCGCACCGCTGTAAATTTTAATTCTCCAAATGTTTTCTCTTTGTCAATAACAAACCCGTTTGATAATCTCATAAATTCTTCACTCCTTTACTTTTCTTCAACTGCTACAATATCATCAGCAAGCAACACATAATCGGTATGTCCCATATCCCCGATTGCGTAACCTCTGCCATATAACTTCGGATTGACAAGTTTTACTTTCTGTTCATACTTGAAATGCTTTTCGCCAGCCTGCACGGGAATTTCTACCACAACATTTTCGCCTTTTTGTACGTCAGAATAAAGGTTATAGCTTCGTCTGGCTAAGACCCTGCGGTTATTTTTATCTCTTTCAAAGACTGGCTCACTTTCGCCTGCAAATTCAAGAGTTCCAAAAGACTGTGCCATATCTGGCACGACATATTTCATTTCCATAGTGTTTTACCTCATTTCTTTCTATTTTTGATAAGTTTTTTGATTGTGATTTCTTATTCTGGCGGTTTGGGAAGTACCAGCAATCCCCCAGATAGTAAAGGGTAAAATCAATGCTTACGCACCCTTGACTATCCGTGTTCTTGCAGGTAAGTAGCAGACAATCCAGAATAAGCGGAAGTCTGCCGACACGGTATCGGCGGAGAACGTGATTTTTCTTTTCTCATACCGTTACCGCCTTATGATTTCTTCATTTTACGGCGTTTGCAGAAGAAGATACCTGCCAGTCCAGCACCAGAAGTCAAAAGAAGTGCAAGCAGTCCGTAAAGGTTTGTGCTATCGCCAGTTTTTGGACTGTCTGTTTTATGCGGTGTATCTGGTGTCTGTGGTGTTTCGGGTTTCTTTGGTTCTTCTGGGACTTTGGTTTTTTCCTTAAAGGTAATCGTCTGTCCCTTATCCTCAATATCCTTATGCTCGGTAACTTTCTTCGGCTCGTCTGGATTGCTTAAATCGTACAATTCTTCAAAAGTTACAAGCTGTTTGCCGTCAAGAGAAGTAGCGTCAAAGGTAAAGGCAACTTCCACTTTCATAGTTTCGCTGTCAGCAGTAAAAGTGTAATCACTTTTCACACGTTTTCCATTGATAAGAAGCTCTGCATTTTCTTCTTTCAACATCTGCCAGCCCACAAGTTTGTACTGTGTACCGACTTCTAAGCCCTCTAAGATTACGGTATCAATGATTGTAACGTCTTTTCCAGCTTCAAGCTCTTTGTTGCCGTCCTTATCCGTAGCAGTCGTATGAATTTTGACGATACGCTCTGTGATAAGTACCGTCTGTCCGTCGTCCTCAATGTCTTTATGTTCCGCAACTTTTACGGGTTCGTCTGGATTGCTTAAATCATACAATTCTTCAAAGGTAACAAGGTTTTTGCCACCTAAAGCAGACGCATTAAATGTATAGGAAATTTCCACTTTCATTTCTTCATCATCAGCGACAAAGGTATAATCATTTTCCACACGTTTTCCATTGATAAGAAGTTCTACATTTTCTTCTTTTAACATCTGCCAGCCTTTTAACTGATACTTTGTGCCTTTTGTAAGTCCGTCTAATTTGACAGTATCAACAATCGTAATCTCTTTTCCTGCAAGGATAGTCTTTTCGCCGTCTTTGCTGGTCGCTGTGGTATGGATAGAGATTTCTTTTTCGTATTCATCAGTCAGCGTTCCTAAATCAATCACAAGGTTATTTCTTGATACCACGATTTCAAAAGGTGGGATAAGTTCAAAACCTTTGTTACTATCAGAGCGTAATTCTTCAATGATATAGGTATCATAAGGTAACGCACCTTTGCTGTCATCTGGTTCAGAAGTTCCAAACCACACACCGTCCTCGCTGGTCTTTCCTGCGTTTGTATTGTGCTTATGAGAAGCCCATTCAGCAGAAGTGGAGAATTGCCCGTTATCATCAGTTACCACGACATGATTTTCGCCCGTCATCTTGCTTGTGATCCTAAAGGGAACATTAGCAAGACGCTTGTGTGTACCTGCACCGATTTTTACACCCTCAATATCTCCACGCTTAATCTGATTATAGATAGAATGAGCTTCGTCGGTTAAGTCCACGATTTTTCCATTTTCTGTGATTGTAAAATCAATCGGCTTTGCACCGTCAGTTAAGTAACCGTCGGGAGCTTCACTTTCAACGATACGGAATTTTCCATAAGGTAAAAGGTCAGAAGAAGTAGAAGCGACACCCTCAATATCGGTATGGATTGTTTTTACCACTTCATTTTTCTTGTATAATTTGCCCTCAACCAATACCGCATTATCATTTAAGGAAATGATGTCAAAAGCAGTATCTTTCAAGGTAGCACTTCCTTGTGGCTTTGTATCGCCCGTTTCTAAATCTCGTTTCTGAATTTTCACACCACCACGGATAACCTTGTCTGATACAGAAAACTGGTTACTTCCAGTAAGTACGGCAAGGTCGCCGTCCTCTGTAATCTGTGTTACATATAAGCCTTTTATCTGTTCGGACTTATCGCCAGCCTGCATATATGCACCGTCTAACAAGTAGCCGTTTGGAGCTTTCGTTTCCTCAACGGTTAGCGTTCCAAGTGGAAGAACCGCCTTGCCGTCCTGCATATAGAAGCTATCGCCAGATACCTTGTATGCGTCCGCTAATTTTGCGATGTAGTGAGTTGTCCCGTCGCTGTCTGTTTCAGCGATTGTCTTTGTAACCCATGTACGAGTAGCTTCGGCAGGGAGATTGTCTTTATTATAGAAGCCTGCATAATACTTCCATGTAAATTCCGCACCTGCTAAAGAAGCGTTCCCTTGCGGATTGTCTTTCTGTGTTTCCATATCAATCTTGAAAAGCTCAATCAAAGTGTCCGTTACTTTTGGCGTATCTGATACTTTCAAAATTGCTGTCTTTCCAACTTCAACCTTTAAGGAATATATGGTTTTATCTACTTTATATCCTGCTGGTGCGGATAACTCCTTGATATAAACTGTGCCAGCCTTTACCTCTACAACATCTGTATTTCCGTTTTCATCAGTCGTAAGGGTGGCAAGCTGTTTCGTACAGTCCTTATCAGAAAAGACACCATAGGTTGCACCTGCAATAGAGTAATTCCCGTTACCGTCGGTAATGCTGGTATTACTGGAAGTCTTTTGCAGTTTCGCATTTCCGACATTCAGCTTCGCCCAGAATTGTCCTAATTCCTGCCCCTCGCCAGAGTAGATATAACCGCCACATTCATAGCGTCCTTTATTTTCTTTGATAAAGGCTTTTGCACCAGAGAAAACTTCGTCCTGTGTTGCCTTTGGAATTTCATCATAAGAAGCTCGCACGTTATCACATTGCCAGCCAAAATGTACGCTCAATCTCTGCCAGACTACACATTGTTCCAACAGATAGACTTGTTTGTAGTTCAGTTCCTTGTGAGCTTCGCCATACTGTTTGACATACTCTAAGGATAACGCCACATCTGAAATCTGGTCAGCACTCATGCGTGAGCTTGCGTCAGCTCTGGTCTTGTAACCGTTCTTAAAGTTTGTGTTAATGTCGATACAATAGGCAGTTTCGCCCTCGACTTTCATATAGCCCTCATTGAATGTCGAACCGATAGAACCGTCATTCATTACTTTTTCAATGATACCGACACGCTCTGCACTTTCCGTCCAGTATTGCTTACTTTCTGCATGGACGGGTGTAGTCGGTAAAGCAGTAACGACAGTTGCAAGAGCTAAGAAGCCCGTACACAATCGTTTTAACATCTTTTTCATAAATCTAATGCTCCTTTCATTTTGGGTAATAAAATAGCCGTCCAATAAGAACGGCTGGAAATAGAAAAGGAACGTCATGTTAGGCGTTCCATAGTCTATGAGTTATTCAATTTTTTCTTATTTTAATACTGATGTGCTGTACCATATCTTTGCATATCTAGGAAAACTTGCGTATCAAGGCTCATTCGTTAGTAGTAAATAAGTAGTAAATTGATGTATTTGTTTTCTTGAAAATGCTGATAGATACTGTGTTTTAGCGGATAATCAGATTTTTATTGTGTTTTTTACCTAAAAAAAATACAAAATCACTCATTCCCCTTGCATTCTCGCGGATTTCCGGTATAATATATAGGCGTGTGATTTTGCACGCAATCCTTGCGATGGACCGTTCCATCGCCATTTAGTCCACAGGGAGGTGAAAGAAAGATGGCAAATTATGAAGTAATGTTCATCCTCGATCCTGCATTAGAAGATGATAAGAAAGATGCTACTGTAGAAACAGTAAAGACTATCATCGCCAGCGAAGGTGAAGTTGGTAATGTAGACGTTTGGGGAATGAAGAAGCTCGCATATCCGATCCAGAAGAAGGCGGAAGGATATTACGTAGTTGTAGAGTTTAAAGCTCCGCACACACTGCCGAAGGAACTTGACAGAAGACTCAAGATCTCCGACAACGTAATGAGACACATCATCATCAACAAAGATGAAAAATAGAAAAGGGGTGCAGTATGAATAGTGTTGTACTGATCGGAAGATTAACCAGAGACCCTGAAGTAAGGTATATTTCCGAAAGTCAGATGGCGATCGCGACTTTTACCGTTGCAATCGACAGACCGACAAGATCCGGACAGGAAAAGAAGACAGATTTTCCGCGCGTTACGGTATTTGGCCGTCAGGCTGAGAACTGTGAGAAGTTCCTGGCGAAAGGCAGACTTGTAGGCGTACAGGGAAGGATCCAGACCGGAAGCTATACCAACAGAGACGGCGCTACTGTGTACACGACAGATGTAGTGGCCGACAGAGTAGAATTTTTAGAGTGGGGCGACAGAGCCCCGAGATCCGGCGGAAACGCAGGCGGACAGCAGGGACAGCAGTATGCGCAGCCGCAGCAGTCCCAGAGTTATGACGATCGTGACAATGGCGTTCCGGAAGGATTTCAGGCCATCACCGATGATGACATCCCATTCTAAGAGAGGAGTGAAATCATGGAAAACAATAAAAGACGTGGCGGCATGAGAAGAAAAAAAGTTTGCCAGTTCTGTGCCGACAAAACGGAAGCAATAGATTACAAAGATGTTGAAAAACTCAAGAAGTATGTAACAGAAAGAGGCAAGATCCTGCCAAAGAGAATCACAGGAACCTGCGCTGTACATCAGAGAGAAGTAACGAAGGCAATCAAGAGAGCAAGAATCGTAGCTCTGCTGCCTTACACTGCTGACTAGTTTCAGACAGTAATCAATGCAAAATGTAAAATGCAAAAGAAAACCTCGCGGACTTGTGTATCGCGAGGTTTTTTCATATATACTGACGCGTTTCCTTTGCGGTTTACCAAATCTGCCGGACGTGGTAGAATAAAGAAAATTGCAATCTTTGCAGTCTGGAGAGTATAAGCGTATGAGCAATGAAAAAATCCTGATCGTAGATGATGAAAAAGAAATGTGCCTGCTGGTCAAATCGTTTTTAGACAATGAGCAGTTTCAGACGTATACGGCATACGATGCGACTTCGGCGCTGGAGCTGCTGGAATCGGTGGAGCCTGACCTGATCCTTCTGGATATCATGCTTCCCGATATCAGCGGTGTAGACCTTTGCCTGCAGATCCGAAATAAAGTGGCGGCACCCATTTTATTTATGAGCTGTAAATCCGAGGAAATCGATAAGATCATCGCTCTGTCGGTAGGCGGAGATGACTATATCACAAAACCTTTTAATTCCGGGGAGCTGATTGCCCGTATCAAGGCTCATTTGAGAAGAGAGCGAAGGGCTCGCCAGGCAGAAGCAGAGCGAAATCCCGTCTATGAATGTCGTGGACTCGAGGTGGATGAAACTGCCAGAACTGTGCAGCTGGACGGTCAGCCTGTGAATGTGACGACCAAGGAATTCGATATCCTGCTTACACTGATCCGCAGCCCAAAGAGGGTGTTCAGTATGGATCAGCTATTTGAACTGGTCTGGAAGGAAGAAAGCCTTGCGGGAGACAGCCGGACCATCATGGTCTATATCAGCAATATTCGCAAGAAAATAGAGAAAGAAGATCAGAAATTCATTTACAACATCCGGGGCGCCGGATATAAATTTCATGACGAGGTAACAGTTCGCAGCCGGTAAGCATTTGCTTCCGGCTTTTTTCTTAAGCCCTTTTTAGCATCTCTTAAGAATTCTTAAGCCCCCTTATAGGGAGCGTTAAGAAAATAACGATATGATAGGGACAGAACTTATCAATCACATTTATCTGAAAGGAGATGCGAACAAGATGAAAAATCGTATTCTTACTATCATCATCGGTTTTATCGTTCCCTTCTGTGCAGTGACGGTATGTTTCCCGCTGTACAACCGGATCGAACCATTTGTATTAGGATTTTCCTTTAACTACTTCTGGATTTTCACCTGGATGTTCCTGACTTCTCTGTGTCTGCTGATCGCATTCAAGCTGGATCCTCTTAACAGAAAAGACGCCAGAGAGCTGGAAGCAAAGAAAATGGACGAAGTGAAAGCTCTTATTGCGGCTGACGAAAACGAGGAGGTGAAGAAATAATGGCATTTGCAATCTTTGCACTGATTCTGATCGCTTCCCTGGTGATCGCGATCCTTTCCAAGCGGGGCGCAGTAAGCTCTGACATGGGAGATGTTATGACTGCAGGAGGTTCCTTCGGGGCATTCCTGGTATTCTTTATTTCGGTAGGCGAAATTTACAGTATCGGTACCATGATCGGTACGCCGGGCTCCATTTATGCTAACGGTGCTACTTACGGACTGTGGTTCATCTGCTACATTCTGCTGGCATACTGCGTAGGATATTTCATGAACCCTGCCATCTGGCGTATGGGACAGCTGTCCGGCGCAACCTCCATCGGCGACGTTATCGGCTGGAGATATAACAGTAAAGCACTGCAGGTAATCGTAGCGATCGTAGCGATCATCTTCCTGACACCGTGGATCCAGAACCAGTTCTCCGGGATGGCGATCCTCTTCGAATACCTCAACATCGGAGTAAGCTTCATCGCAGCAGTTGTTATCGCAACGGTCCTGGCATTCATTTACATCGCAGTTGCCGGCATCCGCGCTCCGGCATGGGTAAGCGTTATGAAGGACATCCTGCTGGTATGTTCCATCATCGTAGTAGGTGTTGCAGCTATCGTAAAGATGCCTGGCGGCGTTGGCGGTATTTTCCACAAGGTGGCTGATACCCATCCGGAACAGCTGATCATCTCTACGAAACCGGGCGAAACCAATGTAGAATTCACCATGTCCACGATCCTGTTCCAGATGCTGGGATTCTACATGCTGCCGATTTCCTTCCAGGCGCTGCTGACAAGCAAGAGCGACCATACGCTGCGTAAAAATTCTATCCTTATGCCGCTGTACATGATCATGTTCCCGTTCCTGGTGATCGCAGCCTACTATGCAGTAGCACAGATCCCGAATCTGGAAAACAGTGACTGGTCTCTGCTGGCTATCGCTGTAGATACTCTGCCAAACTGGATGATCGGTGTTATCGCAGGCGGCGGTGCACTGACAGCGATCCTGGTAATGGCTATGTCAGCTCTGTGTGTTGGCGGACTGTTCTCCAAGAACATCATGGGTGTGATCAAACCGGATCTGGAAGAAAAGAAGATGACTTCCCTGGTTCGTGTTGTAACAGCAGTATTCCTGATCGCAGGTGCCATCGTAGCACTGTACTTCCCGGCACTGATGGCTAACGTAACGACCATCGCTTACGGCGGTCTGTCCCAGACATTCATCGCGGTCATACTGGGATTCTTCTGGAAAAAGGCCAACAAATACGGCGTCGGTTCAGGAATCGTTTGTGGTGTTCTCTCCTATGCGTTCATGCAGCTGGGAATGGGCGGTGCAGCAGGTATGCCGTTCGGCTTCAACCCTGGATTCTATTCGATGGCCATCAACCTGATCGTTACGGTAGTAATCAGTATCGCAACGACAACAGACGAAACCACGCTGAAGAGATTCGAGTACTATCAGATGACAAAAGTAGTCAAGAAGGCTAAGCTCATCGAGAAATAAATAACAGTATGCTCTTTTTTACTCAAAGAGATAGAAGTAAGCAAAAGTGAATCAGAGGAAGCGTAACGCCGGAGGCGGATCCTGCAAAGGATCCTGCAAAGGGCGCTGCGCTTTCTCTGCGTTATGGAGAAATTTTCTGTAGTGGAGTGGCTATTTCTCTGCGTCCTCACTCTTCTCTCCCCATCGCATTCTCCATCCGATAAAGGTCAGGACACACAGGGCGATCCACAATGCGAAGACGAACAGGTAGAGGATCGGGATGTGGGCGATGTTCAAGTGACTGTGATCCAGAAGGATGATCAGCGGACCGCCCATCAGAACGAAACTTGCGATAATGGCGATCCAGAGGGTTTTCAGGTTTTTCTGTTTCGACGGTTTTATCTCCGCTTTCGGTTCCGGCATTCTCTCTTCTGCTATGCTCCCCTTTGCTTTTCGACTGCGATACATACTCATCCCGAAGTACAGGCATGCATTGCATATAAGTCCGATGAGACCGGGACTGACCGGAAGTACGAAAGGCTGCCATAAAGAGAAAAGAAAGGTCACTGCCAGACCGAAAAGAAGACCGGACAGCGCGCTCCGGGCGTCCCTCTTTTCCCAGAACAGGCCGCCCACCGCAGGAACTGCCAGCTGAATGATCCCGCTGAATGCCAAAAAAGCAGTTTGAAAAATCGTGGAAAGATTGCCAAACAGAAGCAGCAGATATGCCAGCATCGCGATCAGCAGAATAAAGCCCTTTGCAGCAAGGATCAGATGCTTTTCCGGAGCTTTTCTGTGAAAATAAGTCTTATAAATATCCAGCGTCAAAATCTCTGAAATCGAGTGCAGCTGTGAGTTGGCCGTAGAAAGACATGCCGCAGCGGCACAACAGATGATGAACGCCATCAGCACGGGAGGCAGATATTTGATCAGCATGGCAGGGAGGATATAATCCGATGCTCCCGGATAGTCCGGCTCAAGCACAGCAGCAGCATTTCCGGCCAGCATGGTTCCCAGGTACGCCAGCGTGGCGATGCTCAGCAGGAACGGCATGGCATCAAAGGTCCGGCTTTTTTTTACCGCATAAGTGCGGATCCAGATCTGAGGCATCATCAGTTCTCCGAGAGGCATGATGACCAGCAGCGAAAACCAGAATCCTGCGCCAAGAGTCCCGTTCACGACCGCAGGCAGATGCAGATTCTCAGGATGAGTCTTTGCAAGCTCCGAAAACGTTTCGCCCACGCCGCCCGTCATGTGGATGAACAGAATGCCTATGAGAAGCATACCGGAGAAGATCATAATGGAATACAAGGCGTCAGTCCATGCGATGGCGCGCAGACCGCCGGACCATATGTAGAGGATCATGATCATAAAAAACAGCAGTGCACTGATGCGCCAGGGGATGAGCCCGTTAGTCGCCATCTCAATGATGATGCCGCCGCCCAGAAACTGAACGGAAATATAAGGGATCGAAAGGCCGACCATCAGCAGGATGGCCGCTATATCCAGAGGGCGGGAGTGATATTTATCGTGAAAAAAATCAACAGGAGTACGGTAGTTCCGCAGACGGCTTTGCAGCCACAAGGGCTTGCCGAACACACAGAAAAGGATGCCGAAGAGCACGTTCCAGCCCAGTGCGATCCAGTAAAGCGGTCCCTGGGTGTAAAAGGAAGATGTGGATCCCAGAAATGCGAAGGAACTCCACCATGTGGCATAGATCGTACAAAAGGACAGCGCCGTTCCCAGCGATCGGTTGCATAAAAAGAAATCGGAGATCGTTGAGACGGATCTGTTGGCCGCCGTCGATCCGATCAGCAAAGGAACTCCTGCAAAAATCAGAATGATAATAAGGCTGATATTGTTCTGTATCATATCGAAAAGTGCTGATATTGACATAAATTTCTCCCGTATGCTATAGTCAACATATATTATATCATAACACAACAGGTGATCCTATGAACAAGTATTTTTGGACATGGCTTCTAAGCTGTGCCTGCTACGCAGCGGGCATTATCATACTGGTGGTCGTAAACACGACGAACGTTCGGTCAGTCGCATACCTCAGCAGTGAGGTATGCCAGGTGGCGGCATTGGTAGGAACGGTGTATGCCTGCAATACCATCAAAAATATTCCGCACCATTATTTCGCATTAAAATACGGGATCATCTGCATTGGATTCTTCACTGTCTATATGTACTATTACGGCGTGACGCAGGGGGTTTACGTATTGCTGCTGGTGTTCAAGCTGGTGGCCGTCATTATGATCCTGTACATTATTTTAGTGAAATGGGATTTTCAGTTTATTATCAAAGTGCTGGGGCTGCTGGTGTTCGGCGCCAGTGGCCTGTTTTTATCTCTTTACGATTTCCTTATTTACGGCAATGAAAACACCCCGCAGGTGATCTTGTGGCTTTGCGCAGGGATGTTCCTTCTGATGGTGCAAAATGTAAGCTTTGCGGTTCTTTATCGTCTGCAGATGCGTAACGAGGAGTCACTAAAAGAAGACTACCTTTCGGAGTTTGCGGAAACGTCTCAGGACATCATCTTTTATTATGTGCTTGTCCCGTATCCGCGGTTTTCTCTGGTAAGCCCTGCGGCGGAAACGCTGCTGGGATATACACCGCAGGACTTTTACAACAACAGCAAGCTTCACGTAGAGATCGCACTGGAGGATGATCGTCAGCTGATGGAAGAGCTGCTTGGAGACGCTGATGACTGCTTTAAGGACTGCATCGTTACGGTGGAATCGAAAAATGGCGAGATCTTGAACCTCCAGTGTCTTGTGACCAGAAAAAAAGCAGGTGGCAGAGTCGTTGCCGTGGAAGGCGTGTTCAGGGATGTGACAGAGCGGATCGAGGCGGAACGCAAGATCGCAGAAAACAACAAGAACCGGCAGCTGATGCTGTCCTATATTTCCCATGACTTAAAAACGCCGATCACCTATATCCAAGGGTATTCCGAAGCTATCCAGAAAGGCGTCATCCGGACCGAGGAAGACCGGAACAAAGCTGTTGATACCATTGCAAACAAGGCCAGATCCCTGACTCGACTGGTGGATGATATCTCCATGCTCAGCAAGCTGGAAGCTAACCGGTTCCACTATGAATTCGAGAAGATCAGCTGCAAAGATCTGGTCGAACAGATCTACGCGTCCCACATAGATGATTTTCATGAAAGCGGCAGCGAATTCGCTATGGAAAACCGGGAGTTCCGCTTTGCCGTAGAAGGCGGAATCAAAGAGGATGACTTTGTGCTTGCTGACGTGAAGCGGATCGAGCAGGTTTTTGAGAATATTTTCAACAATGCAGTCAAGGCGACGGAAGAAGGCGGGATGATCGCTGTAAACTGCGGCATCGACAGGGATGCCGGAAACTTTTATGTTTCTGTGACAGACGATGGTGTCGGCATTTCATCGGAAGATCTCAAGCACATCTTTGAAAACTTCTACCGCAGTCCGCAGACGAAAAAACGCCGGGGCGGCAGCGGTCTGGGACTCAGTCTTTCGGAACAGATCATCCGTGGTCACGGCGGCAAAATAACGGTAACATCAGAAGAAGAGCGAGGAAGCTGCTTTGTTTTTTCCCTGCCGCTGTTTACGGAAGCCGTCTAACTATGGTATAATACTATGTTGAATTATATTCAGAGGAGAAAACTGTATGAATGAGGTAAAACGACCGAAAAAGCCGTTGTTTTTCTACTATACGATCGTTATGCTGCTGATTTTACTCGGTAACCTGGTTCTGATGCCATGGATGCAGCAGCGTCAGGTCGAGGAAGTGGATTACAGCAAGTTCATTTCCATGACTGAAAACAAACAGATCGGCAAGGTGGAGATCAAGGCGCAGGAAAACGAAATCATATTTACAGATAAAAAAGACAAGGACATCATATATAAGACCGGCATGGTAAATGATGATGAACTGACGAAACGACTGTACGAATCCGGTGCGAAATTCTCCGGCGAGATACAGCGGCAGACTTCCCCGTGGGTGTCCCTGCTGATGTACTGGGTGCTGCCGATCGTCCTCTTTATATTCCTGGGACGGTACATGTCGAAGAAGATGATGGACAAGGCCGGTGGCAACTCCATGATGTTCGGTATGGGTAAGAGCAACGCCAAGATCTACGTCAAATCCTCCGAAGGGATCAGGTTTGACGACGTGGCAGGAGAAGATGAGGCCAAGGAAAATCTCGCAGAGATCGTGGAATATCTTCACGATCCGAGCAAGTACAGAGAGATCGGAGCTTCCATGCCGAAGGGCGTACTGCTGGTAGGCCCTCCGGGAACCGGTAAGACCATGCTTGCAAAGGCGGTGGCAGGGGAATCCAACGTGCCGTTTTTCTCCATGTCCGGTTCGGAGTTTGTAGAAATGTTTGTCGGCATGGGTGCGTCTAAAGTGCGCGATCTTTTCAAGCAGGCCAAGGAAAAGGCTCCGTGCATCGTCTTTATCGACGAGATCGACGCCATCGGACAGAAGCGTGACGGCAGAGTCATGGGCAACGATGAACGGGAGCAGACGCTGAACCAGCTGCTGACCGAAATGGATGGCTTTGAAGAAAACAACGGGGTCATTTTGCTGGCCGCGACCAACCGTCCGGAATCCCTGGATCCTGCACTGCTGCGTCCGGGTCGCTTTGACCGGAGAGTTCCGGTAGAACTGCCTGATCTCAAAGGCAGAGAGGATATCCTGAAAGTCCATGCGAAGAAAGTGCGTATGGATAAACACGTGGACTATCAGAAGATCGCGCGCATGGCATCTGGTGCGTCCGGTGCGGAGCTGGCTAACATCGTCAATGAAGCGGCACTGAGAGCCGTGCGGGACAACCGGCATCATGTGACACAGGAAGACCTGGAAGAAAGTATCGAAGTGGTCATCGCAGGATATCAGAAGAAGAATGCGATCCTTACGGATAAAGAAAAACATATCGTGGCTTATCACGAAATCGGACATGCTCTCGTGGCAGCTAAGCAGAGCCATTCTGCACCGGTAGAAAAGATCACCATCGTGCCACGCACATCAGGCGCCCTTGGGTATACCATGCAGATCGATGAGGGCAATCATTATCTGATGAGCAAGGAAGAGATCGAAAATAAGATCGCGACCCTGACCGGCGGACGGGCGGCAGAAGAAACCCGGTTCGGCTCCATCACGACGGGAGCGTCCAACGACATCGAGCAGGCGACCAAACTGGCAAGAGCCATGATCACGCAGTACGGCATGAGCAGCGACTTCGACATGGTTGCGATGGAAACGGTCAACAACCAGTATCTGGGCGGAGACACATCTTTAAGCTGCTCGCCGCAGACGCAGCAGGAAATCGATCGAGCAGTAGTAGAGATCGTGCGAAAGCAGCATAAAAAAGCCTGTGAGATCCTGGAAGAAAACCGGGAGAAGCTGGACGAGCTTGCAAAGTATCTTTATGAAAAAGAGACGATCACAGGCGAAGAATTCATGCACATTCTAAAGGGAAATAAGGAAAAGGAAACGGAAGGCAAAGGAAAATAGAATGTATCTTTTGATGATATTGTTTATAACAGTAGTTGCACCATTTCTGGTGATGCCTCGCTACATTACAAAGGGCGGGAGAAACCCGTATGACGTGGTGCTGATCAGTGTGATCACCATTTGTGCAGCAGCAGCCGTGATATTCATGGGAGCATCCATGGTGGGAGACGGTGTGCTGTCGCAGCTCCACGGGTCGATAGAAGAGATCTCTAAGGCAGCAGCTCAGGATCCAACGGTCATCAAAGCGCTGAAACTGGAGTCGCACGACATGGCAGAACGGGTCAAGCTTCTGACGGCAGTCTACGATGAAGCGCTGAAATTGATCCCGGCCTGCATCATGATCCTGTCATGCCTGACTTCGTACATCGCATATTTGATTTTGAGCAAATCCCTGTCACGGCGCGGAGAAGTGAACAAAATGCCGCGGTTCAGGGAATTCGATATGCCGAACACAGCCGTATTCGTGCTGGTGGCCATTTACATGATCGTATGGCTGGCGACGATGACCGGATCGGTAGAAAACAGCGCGTTTTATACTAATATGGATCTGCTGTTCGACTTTGTCATGTACCTGCAGGGCGCTTCGGTGATTTTCATGCTGTTTTATGTAAAGCACATACCGAAGGGTTTTGCGCTGGCTCTGACCATTGTTCTGTGGAATATTTACATGGGCAGGAGCATCATCGTTATGCTGGGAATATTCGACCTTATTTTCAGCTTTAAATACAGACTGCTGTATCACGAAAGCAAGAAGCGACGGTAAGAGGAGTTAGTACAATGTATGTAGGAAGAGTGGAAAAACTGTTGGCACATTATTCGCAGATCCCCTTGTGTTTTGTAAATCTCAACGGGAAGATCACACGGGCGAGCAGTAAGATCGCAGAGGTGTTCAAGTACGATGGGATCATCGGCAGGGACATTTTCGAGTTGACACGGATCAGGCCGGCGGAATTGATCGAGGCAGCACAAAACGAAACAAATCTGTACCTGGACAGCAATGACAAATCGTTTAAGATCCTGAGTGAATTCATCGGAGAAGGAGAAACAGCCAGCATCATGATGAGCTTCATCGATGTGACTTCGTATGAAGTGCTCAAGGATATGTACAACGACGAGAAGGCATGTATCGCAGTCATCAACGTAGATAATTTTGATGAACTGACAGCCAGCGCAGGAGACGAGCGGGAACTGGCGATCTCCACAGAGATCGATCGCCTGATCCGCGGCTGGGGAGAAAAACTTGGCGCAGCAGTAGTGCGGTATCGTGAGCATCTCTATGAGATCTGCCTGACCCACGGGAATCTGCAGAGACTGGTGGATGATAAGTTTTGCATCCTGGATGAAGCCAAGGAAATCGAAACGGAAGCGGACTTCCCTGTGACCCTCAGTATCGGAGTGGGCATCGGCGGCAAGACGCTGGCAGACTGTGAAACCTACGCGGAAGACGCCCTGGATCTGGCACTGGGACGCGGAGGCGATCAGGCTATCATCAAGAACATCAAGAACTTCGAATATTATGGGGGCAAATCCCAGAGCGTGGAGAAGAGCAATAAGGGAAAATCCCGGATCATCGCTCACGCGCTGAAACTGCTCATCAGCCAGTCTTCCCGGATCTTCGTCATGGGACACAGAAACCCGGATATGGACAGCTTCGGAGCTTCTCTGGGGATTTATCGGATCGCCGAAAGCATGGGCAAGGAAGCCTATGTAGTCCTGGGACCTTATAATGATGCGCTGACAGCGATTGCTGATGAAGCCAAGGAAACGGGATATTATGAATTCGTTTCTCCGGAAAAGGCTCTCAATCTGGTAGACGAGAATTCCCTGGTGGTCGTGGTGGATGCTCACCGTCCGATCCTGGTGGAATCGAACGCGCTGATCATGAAAGTAGGCCGGACTGTGGTCATCGACCATCACAGGCGTGCAGAAGACTGCTTCTCGGATCTGCTTCTTTCCTATATGGAATCGTATGCATCGTCGGCCTCCGAGCTGGTGACAGAGATCATACAGTACGCCTGTGAAAAACGGACACTGACGAATATGGAAGCGAACGCGCTGCTGGCAGGCATCATGGTGGATACCAACCGATTTGCTGTAAAGGCGGGTGTGCGGACTTTCGAGGCGGCGTCCTGGCTGCGGCGTGCAGGAGCCGACCTGGAGCATGTACGGCGGTATTTCCAAGCGAATACTGAAAGCTTCAAAGTGCGGGCTATGTGCATTGCCAACGCCCAGTTCTTTGACGGAGGGATCGCTATGTCCATCTGTCCGGGACAGAACCCTAATTCCCAGATACTCAATTCCCAGGTGGCGGATGAGCTTTTGACCATCCGGGGCATCCGTGCAAGTTTCGTCGCCGGACAGAACGAGTATGGCAAAACCGTTGTCAGCGCCAGGTCTTTAGGGGATGTCAACGTGCAGGTCGTGATGGAAAAATTCGGCGGCGGCGGGCATCTCAATACTGCGGGAGCGCAGGTGGAGATGTCTCCGGAAGAGATCCTCATCCGCATCCGCGAAGCGTTAAATGAAAAAAATTCTTAGGAACTTCACATTAGGAGGATAAAATTATGATAGTTATTTTAATGAAAGATGTAAAGGGGTCCGGTAAAGCGGGAGATGTAGTAAAAGTAAGCGACGGTTATGCCAGAAATATGCTGCTGCCGAAAGGACTTGCCAAGGAAGCGACCGAAGGAAACATCCGCAGTCTGGAAAAGCAGAAAGCGATCGCAGCAGAAAAGCTGGAAGAACAGAAAGCTGCAGCTAAGGAAATGGCTGCGAAACTGGAAAAAATAACCTTAAAGATCGAATCCAAGGGAGGGGATTCCGGCAAGCTGTTCGGATCCATCACTTCCAAGGATATTGCGGAAGCACTGGAAAAACAGGAAGGCATGAAGATCGACAAGAAAAAGATTGAAATGAAGACCCCGATCAAGCAGGCGGGAGAAACAGAAGTGACGCTGAAGCTGTTCACTGAGATCTCCGCACAGCTGAAAGTATCGGTTACCATAGCATAGAGCAAAATCACCGGAGGTGATTTTGCAGACAGAAGGGAACATATATGGAAGGAAGAGTACCTCCACACAGTGCGGAGGCAGAGAAATCTGTACTGGGGGCTGCCATGCTTTCCAAGGATGCACTTTTTGACGTGATGGAGGTTGTGAAACCGGCTGATTTTTATGATGAAAATCACAAGGAGATCTTCCAGGCCATGATCGACCTGAATCGCAAGAATGCACCTGTGGATGCGCTGACAGTCGCAGAAGAATTAAAAAAGAGAAACAGCCTTGAAATGGTGGGTGGCAGAGCATATATCGCATCTTTGTCCTCCATGACGCCGACCACATCCAATGCCATGGAGTACGGCAGGATCGTGGCAGAAAAGGCTTCTGTGCGCCGGCTTATCGAAACGGCGGATGATATCGTGACCAAGGGTTATGACGGAACGATGGATGCCAACCAGATGCTGGACTACGCAGAAAGCGGGATATTCGAGATATCACAAGCCCGGCAGAAGGGACAGTATTCTCATATCCGGGATGTGCTGGTAGAAAACCTGGCCATCATCGACAGAGCAGAACAGATGGACGGTGGTCTTACCGGGATCACCACAGGATTTTCCAAGCTGGACGAAATGACGTCCGGTATGCAGAAATCCGACCTGATCATCCTGGCAGCAAGACCTGCCATGGGAAAGACGGCGTTCGCCCTGTCTCTGGCGCGTAATGCCGCGGTCAAGGGGAAAGCGTCTGTGATGATCTTCAGTCTGGAAATGGCTAAGGAGCAGCTCACCCAGAGACTTCTTTCGATGGAATCCAAGGTCGATCTGCAGACCTTGAAAACAGGACGTCTGGAACGCCGGGACTGGGATGATCTCAACGTGGCGCTGGATATTCTGTCAAACAGCAATATACATATCGATGATACAGCAGGGATCAGTATCATGGAGATGAAGAGCAAATGCCGCCGTCTCAAAGCGGAGGCAGGTCTCGATCTTGTGATCATCGACTATCTGCAGCTGATGAATCCGGAGGGCAAGGCGGATTCCAGAACACAGGAGATCTCTGTGATCTCCCGTAACTTAAAACTCCTTGCCAGAGAGCTGGACTGCCCGGTCCTGGTGCTGTCCCAGCTTTCCCGAGCACCGGAACAGAGAACGGATCACCGGCCGATGCTTTCCGACCTGAGAGAATCAGGTTCCATCGAGCAGGATGCCGATATCGTTATTTTTCTGTACCGGGATGAATATTATAATAAAGAAGATACCGAAAAACCAGGGGAGTGCGAGGTCATTGTGGCCAAGCATCGAAGTGGACCTACGGGCAGTGTAGATGTGGCATGGATCGAGCGCTACACCCAGTTTAAAGATAAAGCGTCAGGAAATATTCCGGATGCCGGAGGGATGTTTTAATGACTTTCAGACGGGAGAAGATAAAGGATTATTTTCTGCTGGATACAAGCGTGGAAAATCTGTTTATCAATGAATACATGGCGGCTGCACCAGGGGACTTCGTTAAAGTCTACCTGTTCGCACAGATGTATGCGGATCTGGGGCAGGAGATCACCAATGAGGAGATCGCCAAGTATTTGTCGATGGAGCATGAGGATGTACTGCGAGCCTGGACCTACTGGGAGAAGATGGGTGTGATCCGCAAGATCCGTCGTGAATCAGCGGATAAATTCGATTACGACGTAGAGTTTGTGCTGTTAAAAGAGCAGTTCTACGGTGACAAAGAATCGAAACGTCCTGTCGGTCTGGATCAGAGCATGCAGGCAGCCATGGGAGACAAGGAGATCCAGGAAATGTTCCAGGCGATCGAAAAGGCCAGCGGCAGTGTGCTCAGCGGCACGGAAATGCTGGAGATCGTATCCTGGATCAACGATTTCAATGCGACGCCGGAGGTGATCGCCTACGGCTATGCCTATTGTGTCAAACGCAAGAAAACAAATATCAAATATATCGCAGCAGTGATCAATGGCTGGACTCAGAGAGGTTTTCAGGACGTGGCTGCTGTCGAAAAATACTTGAGCGAAGCGGACAAAAAAAACCATATGTACAAGCGGATCTTTCAGGCTCTTGGCTTTTCGCGCAATGCGACGGAGCAGGAGCGGAAGATCATGGATACGTGGTTTGAAGAAATGGAGTTTTCGCTGGATAAGGCTCTGGAGGCCTGTTCCAAGACGACAGGCATCGCTAATCCTAATATCAACTATGTCAATAAAGTGTTGGTCAACTGGTATGAAGAACGGACCGGCAAGGACAAGAGCGGTAAGCGCAAGGAGCTGACCCTCACAGAAATCTCGCAGTATTACGAAACACTGCGCCATAAAGAAGAAAAAGAAGCCGAGGCACATCGCAGAGAAGTATATGCGAAAGTGCCGCGGATCAAGCAGATCGATGACGAGCTGGCTGCAGGAAGCCGTGAGCTTTCTCGCATTATCATCTCCGATACGGTCGATAAAAGGGAAGCCTCGGAACGGATCAAAGAGACCGCGAGCACCCTCAATACAGAAAAAGCGTTCCTGCTTACAGACAATGGATTCGAGCTGGATTATATGGATATCCACTACGAATGTCCGCTGTGTAAAGATACGGGAATGCTTGAAACAGGAGAAAAATGTCAATGCTTTGGAGAAGTAAGTCGAACAAAAATAGAACAGCTCATGCAGGAGTAGAGCCGGCAGGTGACAGCGGTCAGCAGCCGGATACTGCAAAGCCTGCTCCGCAGGCGGAGCAGGGGGTTCCTCAGCCGGGAGCACCGCAGCAGCCGGGCGTTCCTGAAGGGAATAGCACTGCCGGATCTGTAACGGGAGCACCGCAGCAGACCGGAGCGCCAACAATAGCGCCGGGAGCGGGAGCACCGCAGCACCATACGGTGGATGATGCGCTGAAACAGGCAAACCGCCCGACTCGAAAGGAAATGCTGGCGCAGATGGCAGAAAGCGAAGAAGGCCGAGCAATGCTGAAAAAACTTCAGGGACTGCGCAGCAGCATGGATTCCCTGAAAAAACAGCAGGCCGGAGATCCGATCGGAGCCGCGCAGCGTGTGGAGCAGCAGATCCATGAGCAGCAGCCTTTGCAGAATGTGCAGTCTGTACAGAAGGGGAAGTCGTCAGAGATGCCGGGTGCTCCGGGAGCACGGGGCGGCGTGACGCCTGCTGCGGACAAAGAGGAGATCCGTGCGGCAGAACAGGCCGTTATCAAAGGATTTCAGGAAGATATGCAGAAAAAACAACGCCGGGAAGAAGAGGCGAGAAAACGTCAGCTGCAGATCGAGGCGGAGCACCAGAAAGCCCTGGAAGCAGAAAAGCGTGCTGCGAAAATCAGTGAAGAGGCAGAGCGGAAACGTCTGGAAGCACTGGAGGCGGAAAAAAAGGCCAAGGAAGTCGCTCGTAAGAAAGCTTTGGAGGCCATGGAAGCGGAGCGTAAGGCACGAGAAGAGGCGGAAAAACACAAGGTTGGTAGCGTTCCGGTCAAGAGCACTGTCGGAGAAGCAACAGACATGGCGTCGCCGGAAGAAAAAGCCGCTTTTTTTGGAGAAACAGCGAAAATCTCCGGGGAGACGAAGGAAGAACAGCTGGAATCGCTGAAGGAGAATTTACAGCACCAGCAGAAACGGCAGGAAAAAGTATTCGATGCCATTTCTTCGATCGCCGGAAAACATACAGAAAAATTATCGGAAAGCCAGAAAGCCAAGGTGGAAGAACTGGTACAGATGCAGGAACAGGTTTCTCAGGAGCAGAAACTGAGACTGCAGATGCAACAGCTGAAAACGGCGCAGGAAAAAGCGAAAGCTGAAGCTGTCATTCGTACAAGGGCAGAAAGGGCGCGGCTGAAGGCTGAGGAAAAACAGCGGCACAAGGAGGAAGTGCGGAAACACCGTCTGGAAAAGGTGGCCAGAAAACGTGCAGAGAAAGCACGGAAGCTGGAAGCAAAGGAGCGCCACAAACAGGAGAAGAGACGTCTTGCGGATGCGAAAACTCGTCTGGAAGAACAGAGCAAGGCCGACGCTGAGATGGGCGGCGGGATCGTAAATGTTCAGGGCGTACAGATCAAGACGAAGGTGAACAAGCATCCTACCTATTTGCTGCGAGACCTTTTAGGGATCAAGAGCAAGGCGGAAAAACAGGCTTCGACGGAAGAGGAACAGACGAAGCTGGCTGAAGAACGTCAGGAGCGTCAGGAAAAGGCCAGAGCGGCTGCTTATCTGCGGTCGATCCAGAGGAAGGCTGCGTATGAGAAGAGCAGGCTGGGGCAGAAACTGGAACGTCTCAAGCGTTATTCGGAAGATCACAAGAAGGGCATGCTGATGGTGTTTGCCATTGCGATGATGGCTGTAATGGGAGCTGCCGGAGTGTTGAATTACTGCACGGCGTATGAGTATTCCTACAACGGTCAGAAGCTGGGTCTTGTGAAAGAAAAGGATGATGTGCTGCAGATCACTGATCTGGTGCAGGGTGCTTTGACGGAAGAAAAGAATATGAAGATCGTCATCGATGCCAAGGATGATATCACATTCCATCGGAAGCTGGCTTTGGATGAATCGCAGATCGATAATTCCGAGCAGGTGCTGAAACGACTGACATACATGGGCGACCTGAAGGTAAAGGCAACTGGGATTTACGTGGATGGCAAAAAGATCGGCGCAGTTCAGGATCGTAAAACGGCAGAGAAAGCGCTTAAAGACGTCGCTGACAAGTATACGAAACAGGGAGATAATATCAAGGTCGAATCGGTTCGTTTCCTGGAAAAGGTTGATATCAAGACGGCAAACACCGACCTGGAAGATCTTCATTCAGAGGAAGAGATGGTAGATCTTCTCTGCACCAGCGGCGAGAAGGAAACCGTGCATAAAGTCGTAGCAGGAGATACGCTCCACAGCATCGCTAAGAAGTATGATGTGTGGGAGGATCAGCTGATGGAGGATAACAAGGGCATCAACTCAAAGAAGCTGGAAGTGGGCAGCAATATCATCGTAAAACAGCAGGCGCCGGTGCTGACCTACGAGGTGGTCGAAAAGATCACGTATGATAAGGTCATAGAGCATAAAGTGGAAGAGCAGAAATCAGCTGATATTTATGAAGGCATGACGGAAACGCAGCAGGCAGGAGCAGATGGGCTTTCGGAAATCACCGCTCGCGTTACGTTGCAGAACGGCAAGAAGGTGGAGGAAGAAGATCTGGTAACTACCGTGAAGGAAGAACCGGTCACAGAGGTCGTACTGGTAGGTACGAAGGAAAGACCGCCGACGGTGGGATCCGGCAAGTACATCTGGCCGCTTAAGGACGGCTTTACGCAGTCGTCCGGATTCGGATCGCGCTGGGGCAGACAGCATAAGGGTATTGACCTGGCTGTAAGCGTTGGAACGACAGTCTATGCCGCAGATGGCGGTACCGTTGTTGAAGCACAGTACAGCGGCTCCTACGGCAACGTGGTCATGATCGACCATCAGAACGGGCAGGAAACCAGGTACGCGCACAATAGTAAACTGCTGGTTAAGAAGGGCGATAAAGTCTACCAGGGACAGCCGATCGCCAAGTCGGGAAATACCGGCAGAAGTACCGGTCCACACGTGCATTTCGAGATCCGGTTCAACGGAGAACCAAGAAATCCGCTGAATTATCTGCCGTAGAGAAATCGCGGGGCAAGCATATTATAGTCGAAGAAACTGCATGAAAGGGCAATCGTGCCGGGTGAATAAAATCCGGTGCGGTTGCCCTTTTTCTTGCCAGCCGGTCCGCGGATGCTGGCGGGCCGGAGGTTGTTTTTAGTGATGCGTGACCCGGGAAATCATGAATTCCCAGATCACGAAAAAAAAGATCTTGATTTGGATTTCTTACTGCTTATGAGCTGTGCATTCATTCATGAATTCCCATTCTTCAAAATAAAACAGCAAACCGGGAACTGCTTTACAAGATATTTACAGCACAGAGAAAAACAGTTCCCAGAAAAACAGTTTTTATGTCATTTTAGGAATCATAACGAGTGCTGCGCATGAATCTTGAAACATTTACAGTATTAAACTTCCTATATGGCTTTAAAAAAATCAAATCTGGGAATTCATGATGCGAGCAAACATCTGAATCGAGAGATTAATTCCCAATTAGAGCAGATAATTTTCGATCTGGGAATTCAAGGATGAAATCAGCATACACAATAACTCATCTCATAGATTTGCTCGGCTATCGCCGGGATCAGATATCCCCCTATTCCTTTTCCAGCTGCCACCTTTGGATCACGACTTGTTTTTTTGAGGCTTTTGCCTCCACATTTAAATCATTCCCGCCTCCTGCCGGCACTGAGAAGTAAATCACGTTATCGATTTTTGTAACTTCGATGTCGCCCTGATCGGATTCGTAAACAGAGCGCCCGTTGAGGTTGGCTGAGGTTTCTCGCCGCTCCTGATAAAAGGATTCGATGATCTCCGACGCGGTCGATTCCGCTGCGAAGTATTCCTGGCTGCGGAATTTCGCTGCTTGAGCCTGTACCAGTTTTTGCTCTGCGGAGTAATAAGTCACCGCCGAAAAGCATGTCAGCAGAAAAATCAGCAGTGATATAAAAAGTGCTGTCGCGCAAATGCTCATGCTATTCAGTTGTCCGCGATTTTTATTTTGTCGCATGTTTTAGTAGCTCCCTGTTTTTCGGTGGTTGTTTTCTTCTGATTGATTCTGTGCAGGCCATTTTTTCTGACGCTCCTACTGCGCGATGCTTTTAAACTCCATCTTGTAAAACGCCTTTTTTCCCGCTTTCGTAAACCAGCTGATCTGCCAGCTGTCGCAACTGCCGTTTTTGCCGGGAGTCAGCAGGATCGGCACACGATATTTGTAATCGCTTTTTGATGATGGTTCAAACTTTTCCGTATAATATAGTGTTATAGAGTTTTCGGACACCTCCGCTCCGCGGTGCTCCGGCAAAAGCTCCGCCCCTGCTTTCGTGTCGCCGTCTGAGGCTTTCAGGACTTCTCCCAGTGAGTCAGTCTCCCTGACGACACGTTCCAGTCTTTCAGCCTGTGCAGCAACATTATCTGCTTTTACAAACATGCAGATGCTGACGGATAGTGCTGCCACGAGAAAAACAAAAATCGCCAGCAGGATAATCAGAACCCGGGTTTTTACAGAAATCTTCTTATTCATTTCCGCCTCCGATCCCCGGGATCCAAACCCGGCATACAGCCGAAGCCGATTCGCTCCGCATCGAAATTTCTAAAAGATCCGACCCGATAACTCGCGGATCCATCGACCGCAGCGGTGTGATCTTTTTTCCGTCCTTTGCAGAAACCGTCTCGCCGGATTTCACTGACGCCGAACGCAGATACCCATCTTCTACAAAGATCCAAAGTTCCCGATCCTCTCCGTTTTTTCGCTCCGAAAGAACCAGTGCCGAGATCTGTCCGCTCAGTGTCGCGATCCGAAGATCGCCCGCATCACTGCAGCTTCGTGCCTGCTTCTGCAGATATTCTGACGCGTAGCTCAGATCCTGCTGTGACTGGTCGCTGGCGGCAGTTCTGTAGATGAAAACTCCCAGTACCGCCAGGCATGCCGACGCTGCTGCAAAGATCCCGGCCACCACTACGACCAGAAGCATATGTGATTTTTTTCTGGAAATTTTCATGAAGCCACCATCCATTTCTGTTCTTAAATCACAGTATACCAAGTTCCGCCGGGCTTTGCAACGCTCGCCGCAGCTCTCCACGTTTTCACTCGAAACGCATAAAATAACCTGTTTTCTTCTGCAAAGAGTCCGCAGGGGATTTTTCGCAGTTAAACGTAATCTGGGTATCGAAAAAATAATGCGATAGCGAGTAAAAGGCGGGGATTAGGATATTTTCGCCATCACCTAATCCACTCGCCACCGGTAAAATAACTTTTAGCAGCATCCAGATCCCAATTTGCGGTATTTTACCGAAACCAAATACCCGAACTAATCCGCAAATCTGGTTCTGAATCCCACCCTCTCAGCATATTGTGAATCAGGAGAATGCATTCAGGCAATCGGCGGCTGTCGATTCAGGCGATCAGCGGTACCGATTCAGCGATCAGCAGCCATACCTCAGGCAGATGAATCCTGCCGCCGAAGACCTTAAAATCAGAAGGAGGAGCGCTATGGAAAATCACAGTGTTCAGATTGATAATCGCGAAAAAATGACGATCACGGACATTCGGGAGATCGACAGCTTTGACGAGGAGGAGATCCGGGCGTCGCTGCGACAGGGAGCGATGGTGATCCGTGGCGAGGATCTGCATATCCATATGCTGGACCTGACGGAAGGGACAGCGCAGATCACCGGCGTGATCCACTCCCTCATGTATGTGAAAGTCAAGGAAAAAGGCGATCGTGGATTTCTGGCAAAACTGATGAAATAACGATGCAGGTGACAGTGTTGATCATGGAGCAGGTGCGAACATTTACTGTGATGATGGCTGCTGGAGTTTTTGTGGAAAGCCTTTGGCAGATCCGCAGCTTGTTTCTGCAAAGGTTTCGCCGTGCCGGAGGGGATAGCCGGCAACTCCGACAGAGCCCCCGTGCCGGAGGGGATAGCCGGCAATTCCGACAGAGCCGCCGTGACGGAGGGGATAGCTGGCAATTCCAACAGAGCCGCCGTGTCGGAGGGGATAGCTGGCAATTCCGACAGAGCCGCCGTGCCGGAAGAGATAGCTGGCAACTCCGACAGAGCCACCGTGCCGGAGAGGGCGGATGGCAACCTGCGCACCCCTTGGCTCGCGCGATGGTCGAGATCCTCTTTTGGTCAGTAACCACCCTTATTATATCCATGTTTCTTTATTACTGCGCCTGGGGAAAGCCGTCCGTCCATGCAGGACTGGGATTTTTCACGGGTCTTTTGTTGTGGAAAAAAATGTGCTGTGCTATAATCAAAACATGGGAAAAAACAGACGAAGCAAAGAATTTAAAAATAACAGCCAGGTCATCGACATGGAGGAAGCCCGCGCCCGGCGGCAGCAAAAAAGGCGTGCAGAGAAAGAAAAAAAGGAAGAAAAGGAGCTGCGCGCCAAACAGCAGAACACCAGAGGCAAGCGAGCCATCCGCAGAAGCAAGACCCGGAGAAAAATAATAACGGGGATCACGATCGCGATCATCGTCCTTTTAGTGTTCCTGCTCGTTTTCAATATCATTTCGCTGAAAAAAGAGCAATATGATACAAAAAAAGAACAGCAGGCTCTGAAACAGCAGAAAGCAGAACTACAGAAAGAACTGGAAAACGCTGAAACGCCGGAAAACATCGAGGCGCAGGCACGGCAGCAACTACGCCTGATCAAGCCGGGAGAGGTACTTTATATGTTCCCGAGCGAGATCACAGACCGCGACGATTCCAGTACCGGCGGTCAGAAAGGGGACAGCAGCCAATGATGCAGGATAAAAACAAGGCAGTTTCCAGGATCGCAGCAGTTGCTCCTCTGCCTAAAATACGGGAGATCCTGGTCGTGGAGGGCCGGGATGACACGGCGGCAATCAAAAAAAGTGTTGACGCCATCACAATAGAAACACATGGATATGGTATAACAAATAAGACTTGGAAGCTGATCGAAGAAGCATACAACGGTCCCGGCATCATTGTCTTTACTGATCCGGACCACGCTGGTGAGCAGATCCGCCGCAGGATAATGGAGAAGTTTCCGGAGGCGAGACAGGCGTTTTTAGATCGCAAAGCCGCTACGAAGAAGGGCGATATGGCATCGAAAACGCAGATCCGGAAAGCATCAGAGAAGCTCTTCGAAAAGCACACGGTTCTTTTGATGCAAAACCGGCTGCGCCGGTTTTTTTGCAGAAAGATCTGCTGGATGCAGGGCTCATCGGACAAGCCGACTCGGCAGCGAGAAGAGAAAAACTGGGAAAGATCCTGGGGATCGGCTATGGCAACGGGAAGGTCATGCTGCAGCGGCTCAACAGCTTTGGAATAGAAAGAGACGCCTTCGAACAGGCGGTTCAGGAGTTATAGATGAAATTATATGCCCCCTCGACTATCGAGGCAATCAAGGAAAAACACAGGTTTCAGCTCTCGAAGAGCCTGGGACAGAATTTTATTACGGATAAACACGTGATCGAACGGATCGTAAAAGGCGCAGACCCGAGCGAAAAAGATCTGGTCATCGAGATCGGACCGGGGATCGGTGTACTGACGGCGGAGGCTGCTCAGCAGGCAGCGAAAGTCATAGCTATCGAGATCGACAGTAAACTCATCCCGATCCTGGGGGAGACTCTGGCAGAGTACGATAACGTTGAGGTCATCAATCAGGATATTTTGAAGACCGATCTCAATGGGATCATCGACGAGCAGGGGCAGCTGGGGAATTTCACCGGTGATGTGAAGATCATCGGCAATCTGCCATACTACATCACGACGCCGATCATCATGCACATTCTGGAAAACTCCATCCATGCAGAGAGCATAACGGTCATGATGCAGAAAGAAGTGGCTGACCGGATCAAGGCATCTCCGGGGAATAAAACTTATGGGGCGATTTCAGCTGCCGTTCAGTATTACTGTGAGGTGGAGCAGGTGATTTCCGTGCCGAAGGAAGTGTTCGTGCCGAGACCGAAGGTGGATTCTGCTGTGCTGAAACTTACCATACGAAAAGAAACGCCTGTCGACCTTATCGATGAAAAGGCTTTCTTTGCCTGCATCAAAGCTGGATTTGGTCAGAGACGAAAGACTCTTCTCAATTCGCTGACAGGTACTTACGGTCTTTCAAAAGACGAGATCCGCACTATTTTAGAAAAAGCAGGTATCGATCCGGTACGAAGGGCAGAAACTTTGGATATGAATGAATTTGCAGACATCGCCAATGGAGTCGCATCTGCAAAACAAACGATATAAAACACGTAGGAGATAGAGATATATGGAGAAACTCAGAAACTTTTACAGAAAATATCTGAAAAATTATCTGGTTTTGCTGTTTGTCATTGCGGTGGGTATTGATCTTGTGATCGAAACGCTGGCACGGCATTCGCTGATCCAGAGTGTGGCATTTTTATTTGGGCATCCGCTGGTGTCCATTTCTAATGTGCTGTTGATTTTTGCAATCATTTCCCTGTCCATGTTGTTCCGCCGGCGAATTTTCGCTCTGGTTCTGCTGGGAATGATCCCGATGGCAGTTGGTATCGCCAATGGTGTGATCCTTTCCAACCGGATGACGCCGTTTACCGTTAAGGATTTCAGCAATTTGAAGGATGGTGCGGCTATCATCACCACATATTTTTCAACGGTGACGCTGATACTGGCCATAGTCGGGATAGCGCTCCTTGTTTTTGGCGGCGTGATTTTGTTCCGCAAGGCGCCGAAGCTTGATCGCAAGATCCAGTATAAACAGGTCATCGCCGTGATCCTTATCATCGGACTTCTGACAGTTGGCGTTATAAAAATCAATACCAAGACTGGTGTACTGGATACATTCTTTGCCAATCTGGCGACAGGATACAGCGATAACGGCGTAGTATACAGCTTCATGGTGACGTGGATCGATACGGGTATCGACAAGCCGAGGGATTATTCAAAAGAAGAAATAGAGGGGATTTTCAGCAAGGGTGAACTGGGAGAAGATAACATCTATACACCGGGAAAAGATGATGATACCGATGTGAAAAGCAAGCCGAACATCATTTATTTGCAGCTTGAATCCTTTATCGATCCGACGCGTGTCAAAGATGTGAAATTCTCGAAAGATCCGGTGCCGAATTTCCGGAAACTTATGAAGGAATATTCCTCTGGATACCTGACAGTTCCGGCGGTGGGTGCAGGAACGGCCAACGTGGAATTTGAGGTCATGACCGGAATCAGTGCCAAGTTCTTCGGACCGGGGGAATACCCGTACAAGAGCGTTCTGACAGAAAAGACCTGTGAAGCGGCACCGTATGATTTCAAGCAGCTGGGCTATGGGACCCATGCGATCCATAACCACAGAGGCGCGTTCTATAATAGAAACAAAGTATTTGCCAACATGGGATTCGATACGTTCACTTGCCTGGAATACATGAACAATGTTATGAAAACGCCGAAAAACTGGGCTAAGGACAGCCTGCTCACGGAGCAGATCCTGGATGCACTCAACAGTACAGAAGGATCCGATTACATCTACACCATTTCCGTACAGGGACACGGCAAGTATCCGACGGAGCAGGTCATCGAAAATCCGGCGATCACAGTGACGCAGTACCAGACCGAGGAACAGCGGTGGGCGTACGAATACTATGCCAACCAGATCTATGAGATGGATCTGTTTGTGAAGGAACTGACGGATACTCTCAGCAATTACGATGAGGATGTCATTCTGGTGATGTACGGCGATCACCTGCCTGCACTGGATATGACAGAGGATTCCATGGCGGACGGAAGCAGTATTTTCCAGACACAGTATATCGTCTGGAGCAATTTCGACATGAAGAAAAAGAACATGGACATCAATGCCTATGAACTCAATTCGGAGATCATGAGCCGTCTGGGCATGTCGGTAGGCATGATGAACAAATATCAGCAGAATTACAAGGACGATATAAACTACAAGCAGAATCTTAAAGCGCTGTCCTACGATATGCTGTATGGCAAACGCTATATTTACGGAGAAACAAATCCGTTCAAGAAGACAGATCTTAAGATGGGGGTCAAGGACATCAAGGTGACCGATGTTGTTAAGATCGGTGAGAATTATTATATCAAGGGAGAAAACTTTACGGAATTCAGCAAAGTTTCTCTTGATGGAAAGATATTGAAGACTGTATATCTGGGACCGACGATCCTGGCACTTAAGGAGGAAGTGGACCCAGAGGATGCTTCTCGTATGAAAGTAAGTCAGGTTGAGAAGAATAAGGAGATCCTCAGCACGACAGAATAGCCTGCTGGAATAGCCTGCCAGCCTATAGCTGCATGCTTTGCAGCAGAGCACAGAGGGTGTCCAGATCCACCGGCTTGGACAGATGAGCATTCATACCGGATGCCAGAGTTGTTTTAACATCATCCGCAAACGCATTGGCCGTGGTGGCGATGATCATGATAGAGGCATGATCCGGATGCTTGCTTTGACGGATCCGTCTGGTTGCCTCATAGCCGTCCATATCCGGCATCCTGATATCCATAAGGATCGCATCAAAATGACCGCAGGCAGAGGATGTAAACAAATCCACTGCCTCCTGGCCGGTAGACGCGATCTCACAGGTGGCACCCTTGAGATCCAGCAGATCTTTCATGATATCTGCATTAAAAGGATTGTCATCTGCCACGAGAATATGAAGTCCGGCAAGTGGAGTATACCTTACAGCAGAAGGCTTAACAGGCACATCCGCAGGCAGAGGCTCGTCATCTTCCGGATACCCTGATACTGCGACGATC
This sequence comes from Lentihominibacter faecis, assembly GCF_014306095.1. Lineage (GTDB taxonomy): Bacteria > Bacillota > Clostridia > Peptostreptococcales > Anaerovoracaceae > Lentihominibacter > Lentihominibacter faecis. The sequence goes on along the minus strand of NZ_JACRWC010000039.1, from coordinate 29,108 downwards.
GGAAGAGCATCCGGCGGGATTTCCAGATCGGCGTTTCCTTCAGATCCTGAAGCAGAGCTCTCTGTAAGGGCCCCTTTTGTATCGCGCAGATTTAGTTCTACGGAAAAAGTGCTGCCCATATCCGGTGTGGTTTTGATCGAAATATGCCCTCCCATGAGATCGATCAGATTTTTAGTGATCGCCATTCCAAGTCCTGTCCCCTGAATATTTTCCTGTATCCTGTCGGTTTCCCGTGTGAACGGTTCGAAGATAGTGCGAAGGAATTCCTCTTCGATTCCGATCCCGTCATCCTCTACGGAGAATATCACATGGATCCTGCTGTGAGGGAAAGGCTGATTCATGCTGACGCTCAGACAGATATTTCCCCCTTCCGGCGTGTACTTTACAGCATTGGACAGCAGATTAAGCAGCACCTGACTTATGCGGACAGAATCACCCCACAACTTCTTACAGAAAACATTATGCTGCAGGATCGTAAAAGTCTGCCCCTTGGCATTTGCCAGCGGCAGGGTCATGATATTGAGTTTATCGAGAAGCTCCTGCAGATCGAACATCTGGATATTGAGAACTGTTTTGCCGCTTTCGATTTTAGACATATCCAGCACATTATTGATGATACCCAGAAGATGATGGCTTGCAGTCGTGATTTTACTGGCGTAGTCACGTACCAGTACAGGGTCATTCGCATCTTCCCGCAGCAGCGAGGAAAATCCGGTGATGGCATTCAGTGGAGTGCGGAGATCATGGGACATATTGGACAGAAAACAGCTTTTGGCTTCGTTGGCACTTTTCGCGATATTCAGCGCCAGTTCCAGCTGCATGTTGTTTTGATATTCGCCGCTACGGTCAGAAATAACCAGCAGCAGCTTTTGATAACCACGCAGAGTGACAGGATACAACGTTTCGTGATACCAGCGGTGTTCTTCCGTTTCCTTATGGATCCATTCGGATTCCACCTGCAGAATACCGGCACCCACTGCCTCTGACAGATCTGCAGTGAGAAAGCTGTTTCGGGTTATGATGGAACACTCTTTTAGTCTGCTCAGATCATTGTCGATGAGAGCCGGGTCGATCCCAAGCAGATTCTGGATGTTGGGACTCACATACTCCGGTGATTTCTTTTCCGGAGAATAGAGGATGAGGATGTCATGAGTGTTTTTCACGAGAATGGTGGACAGCTCCTCCTGATACTGCAGCTCTTCATTTTTGGCTTCCAGTGTAGAGCGGTAGCGACGAATCAGGTATTGAACGCCGATCACGGCTGCGATAAGAAAGAGGATACTCAAGACCGCTATCGTCACGATCTGAACCTGTGGAATGTTGGTATTGACTGCCTTCTTTGGGACAGTACCAACTATCATCCAGTCCTGAAATCCTGTTGGCTGATAGATAAGATAATAGGGGATGCCGTTGGCGCGATACTTGATGACCCCGTCTTTTTTTGCTTTAAGATCCTTCGCAAAAGAATCCGTCTCTCCTGCGGAAAGACTGGTATGATGATCCAGATAAGATAAAAAATTTGCGGATGGAACTTTTTCACTTGCAGTGGAAAGCATGATATGTCCGGTTCCATCAAGCATATAGCATCGTGACTTTCCTGAGAATGCAGTAATGTTGAGAGCCTTTGCAAGAGCGGCGTTGTCATAGCTGACAGCTACTGCCGTATACGGGAAGCCATAATAAAAATTCTTTTGAGCAGGGATCGCAAAAATGGTCAGATGGTTCTCACCTCCCTGCACCGTATCCATTACAACATTCTGTTTCTCCTGCAGCAGAGGCCTGATCTGAGATCCGCAGTCCAGATGCCCGTATTTACGATCTAGTGTCACATAATCGCTTCGCTCGTTGAGAAAATATACCTCGCTGTAGCCCCAGCGATCCTTATCCGACTGAAAATACCTGTTCAGATCGTCTTCATCCAGATCGTCCAGACCATAGCTCAAATATTCATTCCAGTCCATCAGCATGTTCCAGTTGGTATTCGTCAGAGAAGCAAACTCCTTCTGGACTTCCCCGTAGATTTCACGCAGATGGGTCGAACTATCCTCGTATATTTTATTGGAAATGAAACTGGCGTAGCCAATGCCGGAAATCAGTGCGATCAGCATGCAGATCAGGATAAAATGCCAGTAGTTTTTGCGAAGCATGGTAGTAAGGCCTCCTTTACGGTTGTATTATAATGAAGACAAAACGGAGCAAACAAGACAGGATATGGGGAATGTGCACCTATACAACACCGTAAAAGACGTGTTTTGACGGCTCAGGTGTTGCTTTTCATGAAGACGATATGTATGATAGGAGTCAGAAGGAGCAGATTATGATCAGAAAACAAATGGTACAACCCCTGGAAACCGAACGGCTGCAGCTTCGAGGATGGAAACGTTCCGATGCTCCGCAGCTCTATGCATATGCATCCAACCCTAACGTAGGACCAAAAGCAGGCTGGAAACCACATGAATCCATTGCTGAATCACGAAAAATCATCGAAACCGTTTTTCGCGAAAGTCGCGTGTGGGCTATTATCGAGAAGACTGGCGGCAGGATCATCGGCAGTATCGGATTGTCCGAAGACAGACTGCGCCCCGGCGTGCGAAGTCTGGAACTGGGATATTCTCTTGCTGAAGAATTCTGGGGCCACGGTCTCATGACAGAAGCTGCAAAGCGCGTCATCGCATACGGATTCGAATACGTGGGCCTCGATGTCATGATGATCCGCACCGGGGAAGAAAACATCGCCAGCCAGCGCATCATCGAAAAATGCGGATTTCAGTACGAGGGCACTCTCAGACGCATCTACAAGATCTATGACGGCACGATCAAACCCGTTCGCTGCTACACAATGCTGAGGGAAGAATACGATAGCCTCCGGCATGCCGGGGTGCTTTGAATCTGCAAAGGGAAAGGAAGAGAAACATGGCAAAGAAAAAAGACAAACATCAGCATAAAACAAACGCAGTCCGGATCGTGGAAGCGGCAGGGATCCCGTATGAAATGCATGAATATGAAGCACCGGAAGGATTCCTGGACGGCGTTTCCGTAGCAAAAGCACTGGGACAGGAGCCGGGATCCGTATTCAAAACGCTGGTCACCGTAGGACAGAGCCGGGAGTACTATGTGTGCGAGATCCCTGTGGATAAAGAACTGGATCTGAAAAAAGCAGCGAAGCATTTCGGCGAAAAAAAGCTGGAAATGCTTCCGTCCAGGCTTTTGACAGCCACCACCGGCTACATCAAAGGAGGCTGTTCCCCGGTAGGGATGAAGAAAGAATTTCCGACAGCTATAGATGCTTCTGCGGAGCAGCTGGAAAAAATCGCCGTCAGCGGCGGGAAAGTCGGACTGCAGATGGTGCTGCCGGTGAAAGCTTTGCAGGAAATCACGGGAGCTTGTTTTGTGGATCTCACCGTGGACAAATAACCGGCCGGAGAGCCGGGCACATAAATTGTCAGAAAACTCTTTGGTAATAAAAAACAAATTACAAAAGAATTTTTTGTGATTTAAACATAAAAATTTTCAAAAATCTATTGACATAAAGGACGCTCTCATGTAGTCTAATACAGGGCATAGAGGAACTGTGCCCGATTTGATTGAAAAAAATAACAGGTTTACATAACACTGATAACGAGAGGAAGTCGATAGATATGGCGAAACGGTTAAATGAAGCAGTAGAAATCAGATGGCACGGACGGGGCGGACAGGGTGCGAAAACCGCATGTCTGCTGCTGGCAGATGTAGCCTTTAGTTCCGGCAAGCATGTGCAGGGATTCCCTGAATACGGTCCGGAGCGTATGGGTGCACCGATCACGGCGTATAACCGCATTACGGACGAGCACTGCAAGGTCCACTCCAATATTTACAAGCCGGATTACGTGGTGGTCGTTGATGAAACGTTGCTGAAATCCGTGGATGTGACCAAGGGTCTTAAGGAAAAAGGTGCGTTGATCATCAACAGCAAGAAGTCCCCGGAAGAGATCCGGCCGCTTTTAAAAGGATATAAAGGGAAAGTCTGCACTATTGATGCAGAGAAGATTTCCATGGATGCGCTGGGAAAGAATTTCCCGAACACTCCGATGCTGGGAGCAGTGGTGAAAGTCAGCCACGTCATTGATCAGGAACGGTTCATCCAGGATATGAAAGAATCTTTTCAGCATAAATTCCGCGGGAAAGAAAATCTCATAGAGGGAAATATGAGTGCACTGAAGAAGTCCATGGAAGAGGTAAAGGTAGGATAAACATGAAAACAAAAGCAAAAGATATCAATGAGAAGATCACCTGGCAGGAGCTGACTACAGGCGTAGAAATCTACGAACCGGCCACTTCTCTGCTGGTAGAGACTGGTGACTGGCGTGTAGATGTGCCGGTGTTCAAGGAGGATAAATGCAAGCAGTGCCTGCTTTGCGTGCCGTTCTGCCCGGACAGTTCCATTCCGGTAAAGGACGGTAAACGCCTTGATTTTGATTTTAAACACTGCAAAGGATGCGGCATATGCGTAGAGGTCTGCCCGTTCGATGCGATCGATTTTGTAAAGGAGGAAAAGTAGATGGCCAAGCGTGACAGAATGTCCGGCAACGAAGCCGTGGCAACAGCAATGAGACAAATCAATCCTGACGTCATGGGTGCTTTTCCTATTACGCCGTCGACGGAGATCCCGCAGTACTATTCCCGGTTCATCGCAGATGGACTGGTGGATACCGAGTTTGTACCGGTAGAGTCGGAGCACAGTGCCATGTCGGTGTGCATCGGAGCATCGGCAGCGGGAGCACGTGCGGTGACGGCAACATCTTCCGCAGGGCTGGCATTCATGTGGGAGCTGCTTTATGTGGCGGCTTCGGCGAGATTGCCTATCACCATGGCGGTGGTAAACCGGGCACTCACCGGACCGATCAATATCAATAATGACCACTCTGACTCCATGGGAGCAAGAGACGCAGGCTGGATCCAGATCTATGCAGAAACCAATCAGGAAGTTTACGATAATTACATACAGGCAATGCCGATTTCGGAGACTATTCGTCTGCCGATCATGATCTGTCAGGACGGATTCATCACCAGTCATGGTGTGTCGAATATCGAGTTGCTGGAAGATGAAGAGGTCAAGGAATTCGTCGGTGAATACAAGCCTGAAAACTATCTGCTCAAGTCAGAAAACCCGCTGGCAGTAGGTCCTTACGGAATTTCTCCATACTACATGGAAGCCAAGCGTCAGCAGGCACAGGCCATGAAGGACGCTATGCCGATCATCATGGATGTTGCAAAGCGTTATGAAAAGCTGACAGGCAGAAAGTATGGATTCTTTGAAGAATACATGATGGATGATGCGGAAGTTGCACTTGTTGTCATCGGTTCCAGTGCCGGCACCGGGAAAGAAGCTGTAGACCGGCTGCGTGCAGAAGGTAAGAAGGTAGGCCTGATCAAGCTGAGAGTGTTCCGGCCATTCCCGCGCGTACCTCTGGCAGAAGCTATGTGCAAGGTAAAGGCTGTAGCGATCATGGACAAGGCAGAGAGCTTCTCTAACAGTGGCGGCCCGCTGTTCAATGAAGCGAGAAACTCGCTGTACGATTTACCGAACAAGCCGTATGCCATCAACTATATTTATGGTCTCGGCGGCAGAGATATCACGGTGGAAGACTACTACGAGATCTATAATGATCTGTTTATCATATACGATACCGATGATCCGGGCGATGTATACCGGTATGTCGGGGTAAGAGATTCCCGTTATGCAGAAGGCGGATTCGATCACAGAAAAGAGTCGGAATAGCCGGAGAAAGGAGAAGGAATCATGGCTTACAATTTGAAAAAGGAACTGGAAAAACCGGAACGTCTGGCCGGGGGGCACAGACTCTGTGCCGGATGCGGCGCCGGGATCGCTGTACGCGGCGTTCTGCGTGCGCTGGAGCCGGAAGACAAGGCGGTCATCACCAATGCCACCGGCTGTCTGGAAGTATCCACGTTTATTTATCCACATACAGCATATTACGACAGCTACATCCACACGGCTTTCGCCAATGCGGCGGCGACTTGCTCCGGTGTAGAAGCTGCCTATAATGTTTTAAAGAAAAAAGGAAAGGTCAAGGAAGACTTTAAATTCATAACCTTCGGCGGGGATGGAGGGACTTACGACATTGGCCTGCAGTCTCTGTCCGGTGCCATGGAGCGTGGTCACGATATGGTGTACGTTTGCTACGATAATGAAGCGTACATGAATACCGGCATCCAGAGATCGTCATCTACACCGCGATTTGCCGATGCGACTACTTCCCCGGCAGGAAAAGTGATCCCGGGCAAGCAGCAGAACAAGAAGAATCTGACGGAGATCATCGCGGCCCACAATGTTCCGTATGCGGCCCAGACGACTTTTATCGGGAACTTCAAGGATCTTCACGAAAAGGCTCACAAGGCCATCTATACTCATGGTCCTTGTTTTCTCAACGTGCTGGCGCCATGTCCGCGCGGCTGGCGTTACGAAACACCGGAGATCGCAGAGATCTGCCGCCTTGCAGTGGAAACCTGCGTATGGCCTCTCTATGAAATCGTAGAAGGTGTCTGGAAGCTGAGCTACGAACCAAAGAAAAAGCTTCCGGTAGAAGAATTCCTGAAAAAACAGGGTCGTTTCGCTCACATGTTCAAGAAGGGCAACGACTGGATGATCGATGAAGCACAGGAATACGTAGATAAACAGTGGGACAAGCTGCTGGCGAAATGTGAATAGAATATGAAAGGCTGCGGTACTAAGCAATTAGCACCGCAGCCTTTTTTATTGGCGGCGCAAGTCATCTGCGGTGCGACGCCGGTATGAGCAACCCTGCCGGCACGATTTTATGATATTTTTGCCGGGAGCGGACAAAAAACCATAGCCTCACCCGCTCCGCCAGCATGGGAGCTGTCGTTGCTGTCGGGAAACTGATCCCCAGCACCAGGAGTGACCCGATCAACGTGGACTTTGCAGAAAGGTGTTAAGGAATCGTTACAAAACCGATTGACAGAGGGGCGATGAAAAGGGATAAATGGGCCGTTATCATCAATTGTGTGGAAATGTATGGAAGTCGTGTGTGCGGACTATGATTTTACTGTGATAAGACTTGACAAAAAGTAGAATTACAATATATGGTAAAACAAGGAGGCGAGAGGGAAGAAGATCACAAAGAAGGAAAGAGACAGGGATGCGAGATTTAAAAGATTTATTGACGCGAGTGAAGCAGGAGCATCTGGATCGACTGGGGTCTATCCGGCGGGAACTGAAAATGCTGCCGCCGGGACGGCTGGAGGCTTTGCAGCAGCACGGGCGGATTTACTATTATCAAAACGCACAGGCGAGGCGGCGGGGGATCACTCGGAAACCGGAACTGGTGCGACAACTGGCCAGAAAGCGGTACTTGTTGGAGGAACGGAAGATTTTGCAGCATAATTTGAAGGAGATTGAGCGGGCTTTGGAGAAGTGTGAATCCTGCGGGATGAATGGGATTTTGCAAAAGCTTCCAGAGCGGATCAGTCAGCTTCCAAGACAGTATTTTTATAAAAAGCGCAGATCGAGAAAGTATGATAAGAATCCGGCGTATCCAGAAAATCTTGTTTATGCGACCAATGGAGGGGAGATGGTACGGTCGAAGTCGGAGCAGAGTATCGGGAATATGCTGGAGGAGTATGGCATTGATTATAGTTATGATCGGCGGGTGGACGGGCATTTATACTATGCGGATTTTACGATTTACTGCCGGGATGGGAGCAAGATCATCTGGGAGCATTTCGGGCTGATGGATTCGGATGAGGATTATCACAAGAAAGCGCTGTGGCGAATGGAGGACTATCGCAGACAAGGATGGCGACAGTGGCGGGACTTGATTTATACCTTTGAGGAGGATGTGCGGGATCCCAGAGACTTGCGGGAAATTGTTGAGGAATTTTTATTGCCGCGGGTGATGTAGGAAGAGTTCAGTGCAGTGTGCCGGCGTGCCGGTCATCACGTGTAGCTTGCCGGCACGATTTTATGATTTTTGCAGCCGAAAGCAAGCAAAAATCATAGCGCTGGCGCATCCGGGTTCTCCTCCTTGCTTTCGCTGATGCACCACCAGGTTACAACAGCGATGATGATGGCCGCACCGATGAGTGCGAAGGTTCCCGGCATTTCGCCGACGAAAATGGCTACCCAGACCGGATTAAATAAAGGTTCCAGCATGCCGATAAGAGAGCAGGCCAGAGGTGGACAGTTGCGAGAAGCCACCGTGTAGAGTACATACGGGATCCCCAGCTGGAACACACCCAGGATGACAACATACAGGATTTCCATTCCCGTGGTGGAAGTAGTCGTCATGAGCCCGATAGGAACGCCGACGATAGAAGCCATGCAGTGAGCGAACAGGATGCCACTCATTCGAATGGAATCATCTTTGCCGCCCTGTCCCACCATAACGAACATGAGCGCCAGGAAAACACCGGCACAGATGCCGAAAATATTCCCTAAAATATTGCCTGGGGACAGCTGATCCAGAAAAAACAGCACGATACCGCACATAGTGATCCCGACTACGACAACTTCTTTTTTATGTAATTTCTGCTTGAATAAAAATGCCGACATCAGAAGAATAAAAATCGGTGCAGTATACTGGAGTACTATAGCGTTGGCCGCAGTCGTCAGCTTGTTGGCGAAGACGAAGAATATGCAGGATGTGGAAAGCCCTATCCCTGCACCAAAAGAATACTTGTTGAAATTCACCGGCGTCCGGGTGACGAACATATATCCGCCCAGGATCAATGCAGCGATAACGCTGCGGACTCCGCAGATCAGCAGTGGATTCCAGGAAATCAGTTTGATAAAGATACCGCCGAGACTCCACATAATGGCACACAGAGCCATCAAAAGCATGGAATTTCTTTTTGCACTGGTTGCAGTTGTCATGTCTTTTGTCCTCCTTCGTACAGTTATAATTATATTGACGCAAAAGCAAAATTGTATCATAATTTATGCGTAATATGTCGCAATATTGATCTTTTTGAAAAGAAGGAGAAGCAGATGCAGATTTTCGATATACCCATCAACAGCAAGCGGATGGAAACTACCCGGATCGGGACATTCGATTTCCCACTGGCCGTTCACAAAAACGACCTGAAAAAGAATGTGCTGGGTTTCGTCAACTGGCACTGGCACTACGAATTTCAGCTGACTTATGTGGTCCGTGGAACCATTTCCGTGTTCTTCAACCAGCAGACCATCGACCTGCACGAAGGGCAGGGCATCTACATCAATCCGGAGGTGCTCCACATGATCCGCGACCGGTACGATTCTGATGCCATGTTCATATCCCTGGACGTCAGCCCGAAACTCTTAACGTCATTTCCCAACAGCGTTTTCGAGCGGAGCTATGTGAAGCCGGTATTTTGCAGTTCTGCCGCCGATGCGGTGATCCTGGATCCAGGGGTTTTCTGGCAGAAGAAAATCCTGGACGAGGCGATGAGCATCGAACAGGATTACAAAAGTCGCAGCTTTGGCTGGGAACTGGCTGTCAGCAGCAGCCTTTACGCCATCTGGAAAGAGTTGGTCTGCCATTTGCATGAGAGTCTTGCGGAGCATGATGCTCCCGCTGCAGATGGAGCACGGATGCGCCGCAACCAGCGCATCAAAGAGATCCTCTCTTACATCCGGGAGCACTTCACTGAAAAGATCACTCTGGACGAAATCGCAAAGCACCTCCATCTCAGCACCAATGAATGCTGTCGATTTTTCAAGAAAAACATGAACTGCACTTTGTTTGAATATATCACGGAATACCGCCTCAGCAAAAGCATGGAACTACTGGAACACACCGATCTGCCGGTCTCACAGATCGCCTACGAATCCGGCTTCGGCAGCAGCAGCTACTTCATCGAAAAATTCCGCAAAAACGTCGGCATGACTCCGGCTGCATTCCGAAAAGCCAGGCGGTAGAGCAGGTCTGGAAACCGGAGCCATTTTAGTTCCCTTTTAAAAGCTCCAGCGTTTTCCACCGCAGTTTCAGCTTTTGCTCCTTAGTCAGCGCGTCGCTCTGGACGGAGGAACCAGCAGAGGTGCTGCCCTGCACACTAGACTGTCCGGAGCCGCCAGCTCCGGCGGTTCCGGGATCTCCGGAAACCTCGGAAGACCTTGAACCGTCCGCAGCAGCCTTTGCAGGATCAGAATCCGCATCATCACCTGAAATAGGAGCCGTCCCCTCGTCCAAAAGGCAGAGTGGTGGGAACAGTACACACCACCAGTTTTCTCCCTGACCGCTGCCGATGGTGATGTTGAGCGCCTCGTAATTCCCGGCCGGGAAGGTGATGTCCCCGTAAGTTTTCTGTGGAATGTAGCGTACCCCCAGCTCCACCGCCGCCGGATAATCATACCCTTGGGCGGCAATGACCCCCTCGGCGATCCTTTGCAGCCGCTTCTTGTTTTCTTTTAAATATTCCCGCGTTTCGTCCACGGTTTTCAGATCCTTTTGGTCGGCCATGTACTCAATGACTGCATCCCGCACCTTCAGCTTCAGCGCCTGGTCGCCCACCTTGTTGCTGTTGGCGATGACGTGGAGCCGCAGGATCCCCTCGTGGTCGTTCCGGCAGCCGTCCCCCGCATATGTATAAACGAGGAGCAGCCCCATAAACAGCACGAGGATCAAAGCGATCACGCATTTTCGTTCGTCCGACATCAGACGGATATGTTCCTGTAATTTTTTCACGTTTCCTTCCTCCTGATCGTTTTTCAAGTGTTTGCAAAGAGTCTTTCCGAGGAGTGGAAACTTTATACATGATTTCTAAAAAAATTTCTGCAAAGAGTTCTCCGGACGTTTTTTGACCGGCATGATGAGGCCATCGATGCCGGAAGCACGCGTGGTGCTCCCGGCAGTTACGGACTGTCCTGCTGTGACTGGCGAATGCCCTGCACCCGATCAGCGCACGATCAGAAGCTTGGCACCTTCCGTCAGAGGAGCATCGCCATCAATTTGGTTGAGCTGCACCAGAGCATCGGCGTCGCATTGATAATGCTTGGCGACATCCCAAAGGCTGTCGCCTGCGCTGGTAATGTAGATGGCCATGGCAGGCTGCTGGGGATCTTCGCCCCTGGCAGTGAAATGCTCAAGGCTGGTAAATTCACGAGTTTCACTGATCCATACCTCGATGATAGCGTTCACATTGATCTCAATCTGCCTGCTGTTGATTGTGTCGATCCAGAAGTCCTTGATTGCGGAGCACGTGAACAGATCGGCTTCCTGCAAAGCTTCTGGTGAAGCGGATGTGTTGAGTGCTCCCCGCAGCGGAACCTCTGATTTAATGACAAAAGCTCGCCCGTTTTCATCCAGTGACAGGATCCTGACAGGAACCGATCCTTCGATGACGATCCTCCCGTGCTCCGGATGGACTGAAATATTACCCGGGAGAATGCTCCCGCAGATCAGCTTCTCGGGATGCTGATCCTGCTGCGTCAGGTTCACCACTTCTCGTGCTGAAATTTCCCCGGAAAGCACATCTGTGAGACAGGAAAGAGCCTCGACCTTCCGGTCGAAATGGATGGATTTTTCTTTGTGGTAGGCGTCGGAGGCTACCGGGATCTGCTTGGTTCCGTACCCGTGGATCCGGATCCGCACTTGTCCCTCCAGCTGGAAGGTATCCTGATTTTCGATAGTTAACTTGAGTCCGTCGCCACTGAAATCCACTTTGATAAGATCGCTGTTCAGTTGACTTTGCAGTGGGATGAACTGGGTGAATTCCGTCTTTTCCCTTCGGCAGCAAAGCTGATTCTCTCTTTCATCGTCCTCTCCCAGATACAGGATCTGGACCTGCAAAAGCCCGTTGATGATCAGTTTGCCCGATGAGACCTGCCTGTGGGTTTCCGTGATAGTGAAGCTCTCTTTTAAGATCCGTACCGGTTGCGGCTGACCATCCTCAACGGCAATTTCCTGTTCTATGTCTGCAAATTCTTCTGTTTCGAATACCAGATCTGCAGCCTCCTTTTTTTCCTGCTTCAGGATCAGATTCTTGTCGCTGGAATCCCGCAGCACGTGCAGTTCTGTTTTCTGGATTTCCGTAACCGCAATGCAAAGCTTCCCGCGTACCTGGAATTTTCGCTCGTTGAGTCGGGACGGTTCGACTTCTTTCAGGCAGACGGTCGCATAATAAATGCGGTCAGGATCGGCCTGCGAAGTGGACGTGTTCTGCGAGCTGGAAGTCCCCCAACAGGCGGACGTTTCAAAGGTGATGGTGGAGCGGACTACGTCTACAGGAGTTCCCTCGCCGCCGTCCGGACGGTAGACGGTGAACAGCAAAATCTCACCAGAATATGTATCGCTGCTGCTGTAATGGGTCTTGCCCGGCTGAGATGGCGTGACGCGACCCTCGGAAAAGAGAATCTGGATCATGTCTGGCATGGTGTCAGGAACCAGCAGTGTTTCATCGAACGGGAGGGTGTAGTTCCAGGTGCGCCGCCGGTTCCGCAGGCGGATGTTGTCGTAATGGAGTTCGGCGTCTAGCAGGGATTCGGCTGACAGAGATGCAGAACTGCTGGCAGCGCCTGCGCTGCCGGCATTGCCGGTATTTGACTGAGATACAGACCTGCTGGCAGCGCCTGAGCTGCCGGCATTTGACAGAGATGCAGAACCGCTGACAGTGCCTGCGCTGCCTGCATCGCCGGTATTATTGACGTCGCCAAACTGGGTGTCAGTGCGAGCTGATGCGGATGCCGGCTGCGACGCAGCCGGCTTTGCAGAACCCGGATCGCCGGAATTTCGGTTCGCAGTCGGACTGCTGCCGGAATCTTGTGATTGACTTATTACAGGAGTCGCAAGACGTGCCGCTTCTTCTAGAGAAATTTCCTCATATCCTCCGTAAGGGTCGGTGATCGGATTCGGCTTCTCTTCTATACTTTCGCCGCTGGTGGGTGCGAGGGCCTGCTTCCCGGTTGGCAGCGTATCATAAGGCGATGTTGTCATATTTGTAACCTCCTTTATTGGTGCGGGAACTATATTTCCTTTTCAAGCATATGAAGGGGGCAGAGCGATTATGCAGACGGGCGGTGGATTGTGAGATCTGTTTCCGTGGCCTGCAGATCGTGTTGAACTCGGACGTTTGGTTCCAGCGGAATTTGCAAAATCTTCGTTTCGAGAAATTTTCCCGACAAATCGAGAATCTGCAAAGACTCCACCGGGGCTGATTTTTGCAAAATCTTCGTTTCGCAAAATTTTCATAGTAAAACGAAGAATTCGGCGAAATCTCATGAAAGAGCTTTTGTTCTGTTTCTGAAAATCAAAAGCATTTTAAGCGATTTTCAGAAAAAATTCGAGCGATCGGAGAGCAGGGAACCATAGGTTCTGGCGAGATTCTCGATTTCATCCCCAAATTTTGTGATATAAAGATTTAGGTTTTGACACCACCGCCGTCCAACCGGAATTTTCTTGTTTTTGATTGAAATTCTAAGGAAACGAAGATTTTGCAAAATCAAACCGCACTTTGAAAGAAAATCTCGGAATTACCCGCACAAACAAAAAAAGCCCGCCAGAAAATTCCTGTTTCGGAGTCTTCTGGGGACTTTGGGTAAACCCTGAGAAACTTTGATTAGCCGACTTTGCTAGTTTAACGGATCGCCTACACACCTTCGCGAATGATCAGATCCTTTAGCCGGTCGATATGTATATCGGCTGCCTGGCGAGCTGCATCTGCATCACCATTTTCGATGGCTTCCAGGATCGTCTGGTGCTCTTCCGGCATGTTTTCTGCACGACGGAAATTATCATAATAAATATAACGGAAGCGCAGTACCAGTTCCTGCAGCTGTTCGATCATCTGCACCAGGATCTTGTTGTTGCAGGACTCCACGATAATGCGATGAAAACGTGTGTCGTAAGTGATCATATCCTGCATATTTCCATCTGCGACCGCCTGATTGTATTTTTTTGAAACATCTTCCAGCTCACGCATCTGCTCCGGCTTCATACGAGACGCTGCAAAGAATGCTGCCAACCCTTCCATATTCTGGCGTACTTCCAGTATCTCCACCATATCATCGGTAGAGATCTGAGAAGCATATGCTCCACGGCGTGGCTCGATGGTGACAAGCCCTTCTTTTTCCAGCTTCCGGATCGCTTCCCGGATCGGTGTACGACTTACGCCCATTTCCTCTGCCAGCTCAACTTCCATCATACGGGTGCCCGGGATGATGGTTCCTGTAAGTATTTGCATTTTTAGCTCTTCATAGACCATTTCGCGCAGCGGTCTATGATTCTGGATGTCAAAATTCAACATGTTTTCCCTCTCTTGTTACATCGCGATGCCTGTCCTGCCCTGTCGTTTTTGCGACAAAACTCTCTGGATTGCGAGACTTCATCACTTCGCAGATCTGCTGTGCTTTGCTTAACTCTTCACACAGGCAGAATACGGTCGGCCCGCTTCCGCTCATCATGACACAGTTCGAAATCCCGGCGGACTGGCATAAATCGGACATTATGTTCTTTGTATACACAATGATAGGATAACGCTTTAACGCAAAATTTTCAAGTACATTGACCATTTTTTCCTCTAGCACTTTGTAATTATTTTCGAAAATCGCAGATATTACTGCGTTATTGTCCGGATGGCGTGGTATTCCTTCGTTATCGATACCACGATAGACTTCTGCGGTAGAAACGCCGATAGCCGGCTTGGACAGCACGATAAACGAGTCCAGTCCGGTCAGAGGTTTCAGATCGGTTCCTGTTCCGGTCGCCAGCGCACAGTGACATGCATCCGGGTCGTCTGCAAAGCTTCCCTGCAAAGCTTTCTCTGCGGCTGCCTGTCCCATGATGCAAAACGGTACGTCGGAGCCTAGCCGTGCGCCGATCCTGCAAAGTTCTTTCACAGAAAGGTTCAGTTCCCAAAGCTGGTTGATAGCGTGAAGGACGGCGGCACAGTTACTGCTGCCGCCGGCAAGTCCCGCCGCCATCGGGATCTGCTTTTGGATGTCGATGGTGAGGACGCCGCCCGCCGCATCTGTGCCCGCGGCGTCTTTTGAGCTTCCGTCCGCCGCTTCTGTGCCCGCGGCGGCTTTTGCATTTCCGCCCGCCGGACCGCCGAATTCGGCTATCATTTCCTCGGCGGCTTTCCAGGCCAGGTTGCTGGAATCTGCCGGAAGATCAGGACGGCTGACGGTCAGCTGGATCTGGATTCCTGTGGGATCTGGTTCTGCTGTTTGGCCTGGTTTCCCTCGCCTTACGGATCCTGCTTCCCAGCTCACCGTGACCTCATCGCAAAGTGAGATCTGCTGCATGATCATTTCCACATCATGATATCCGTTAGGTCTTTTTCCTGTCACATCCAGAGTCAGGTTGATCTTCGCATATGCGTGTAACTGAATTTTTTTCATTTGGTTTCTCCTTACCGCTGCATTTGGTATGGCTGCAGTTTCTGCAATGTCTCTCCAGCATTCTTGCAGCCCCGGAGGGGACTTTGCAGCTGCTACGAAAAAGGGGCAAGCCTCTGGCTTACCCCCGTTTCATCCATTTATTTTTTCTTTTTGTTCTTGGAGTTCTTCTGCTTGCCGGTCTGGTTCTTCGGGTTGGTATTGCCCTTTTTGTTGTTGCCGCCGGAAGGATTAGCAGTCTTCTTGACCTCCACCTTGTAGGTGCTGCCTGCTGCAGAGATCGGTCTTGCCTTGGAAACTCTCTTATTGGATTCCTTGCGAAGCTTTTCTGCGACTTCTTCCTGGATCTTCTTTTCCTCGGCTCTGCGCTTTTCTTCGGCTTCCGCCTGTTTTGCCTTGCGCTTCTTATCCTTTTCTACGATTTCTTCTACGGACTTGCCGGTTCTCTTTGCTTCCTTATACGGATTTACAGTTTCGGATTTGCCCTTCTCTTCCTTTTCTTTTTCCATGGCCTTCTTAGCGCTGCGACTGCTGAAGAAGATCATGCCGACGATCATTACGACCATCATGATCATGTAGATCCTTGTAGATCCCTTCTGGTCAAGAGTCTTGAAGTGGAGCTTGTGGCTCACGCCCATTTTCGTGCCGTCTGTAGATGTCAGATTTTTACCGATCGTCAGATCGTATTCTGTGTCGCCTTCGATCTGGATGTCCTTTTTCACCGTGTCGGATACGACCATGACCAGGCCTTCTTCCTTGTGGCTGTAATATACTTTGATCGGAATTTTCTTTCCCTTTTTATCCGTCAGCTTGAACTGCTTGGCGTTGGCTTCGCGGGAAGCCTTATCCTTCGGGAGCATTTCCGTGTCAAAGTAGATCTTCACACTCAGGTTTTCCACGGAAACATTTTTCGCATTGTTTTCCGGAGTGGTTTTTTCTATTTTGAAGTTTGCACCTTTCTGCGTATTTGCTGTTTCTTTCGCTGCGAAACAGGAAGGTGCTAAGATAGATACTGCCATAATCATAAGGCAAATCAGTGCACTGACTCTTTTCATTGATGTTTTTCCTCCGCCTTGTTTTTTCTTAATTGTTTAAAAAAGTCCCTTATGATGCCGCTGCATTCCGCCTGCATCACTCCGGTCTCTATTTCTACAAAATGATTCAGCTTCTTTTCCTGAGGGATGTTAAAAACCGATCCGCATGCGCCCGCCTTGGGATCCATGGATCCGATGTAGAGCTTTTCGATCCGGGACCATACGATAGCGCCGGCACACATGCTGCAGGGTTCAATGGTGACGTACATGCTGCAGCCTGGAAGCTTCCAGCCTCCAAGTCGTTTCGCAGCCTGACGGATCGCCACGATCTCTGCGTGTGCTGTGGGGTCACAGCCGGTCTCCGTTTCGTTATGACCTCTGCCGATGATCTCGCCGTCCTTGACGATCACGGCGCCGATGGGGATCTCCCCCATGGCAGCGGCTTTTTTCGCCTCTTTCAGAGCTTCTTCCATATACTTTTTCATATACTTTACAATAGTATCACATTTTCGTGAGGCAGGCAAGATGTTGTTGCAGCCCCGCCAAAGTTTCGCGTCATCTGTTTAGTCGCCGGTCACGATCTGGGACGGTGCGCCGAACTCGCTTCGGCACTCCTTCCAAAGATCGGCAAAATACTTGTTGTACACGGCGCAGCCGATGGATTTTCCGCGCATTTCCAGTTCACTGCAAAGATTGCACGTCAGGCACCATTGCACGTCCGAGGCTTGTTCGCTCTGGACTTTGCAAGGCAGATACGGGTCGGCCAGCGCCTGGCGTCCCAGCCCCACCATATCCATGACGCCATTCTGCAAAGCATCCTCTGCCACGTGAAGCAAAGACGTTCGCTCCGGCTGTACGCCCCGCAGTTGGTTGTGCGTGCCATCGCCCAGCACTGACATACCGGCTCCGATGATGACCGTCTGCGGCTGCACGACCTCCTTCATGGTTTTGGCCATGGTCAGGTGCTGATACACATTGGTGGAGCAGGATGGAGAAGGGGCCATGTTCTCCCAGTAAACGGAAGCGTTTCCGATGGTTTCCCCAAAGTAGCTGCATCCGCGGGCTTCCAGGCCCTGCAGCAGTGCGATAGATTCCGATAAATCGTAGCAGAAGCTGTCCGCTCCGGCGTGTCCCTGTCCGCCCGGCATTTCCTCGTACATGCTCACCCGTGCACCGATGAGGAATTTTGGATCGGGAACAGCGCGTCTGATCCGCTCACAGGTTTCAAATGCAAAACGGCTTCGGTTCTCCCAGGAACCGCCGTATTTCCAGTCGCGGTCGTTATATGGGCGCAGCAGCTGGCTGCCAAGATAACCATGGCAGAACTTCAGGTCGATGCCGTCCACGCCGATGCGATAGAGAAATTTGGCAGTTTCCACCTGTCGGTGGATGTAGTCGTCGATATACCATGCATCAATGAGCTCTCCGCCAAAAGGCGTCAAAGGTTTGACCGTGACTCTTCTGGAAAATTCTTTCCCGGCAGTTTCTCCGGCATGATGATACTGAAAAATCAGGAGAGTATTAGGGTGCTTTGCCTTAAAGGAAGCTACGAAGCGTTCCCATTCCTCACGGCTTTCTTTTTTATACACATCAAGCAGCAGCTGCCGGTCGCGGGATCTGGTCTCGTGCTGCAGTGTCACAGCCTCCAGAAAAACCAGTCCTGCGCCGCCCTCTGCGTAGCGGTCGTACCGCATCTGCATATCCTGAGAAAGGTGACCGCCTTCCGCGGCGTCTGCACATTCCATAGGCAGTACGGCAAATCTGTTTTTCGTTGTCAGCCCGCCAATTTGCAGCGGACTCCATAAAATATTGTTCTGTATCATGCTTATCATTATAGCACAGGTGAGGTGTAATATTCCATTCCACTTTTTGCTGCAAAGTTCCTAGCAAAAATCATAGTCTCGCTGGAAAAACGTCTCCGACACTCAGAGGGAAATCAAAAACAAGACAATATCGCAAAGACCTTAGCGCGGAGAAGTGGCCTGACGTCCGGTTTTGTAATGTTACCATGACAAAACCGGTAGAGCATGTGCCCGTCGGTGATTAGTATCTGTTTATGCCATGTTTTCGTGGATCTGAAACTATGATTTTTTGAGGGGATTTGCTGCAAAAAATCATAAAATCGTGCCGGGGCAGCCCGAAGTAACGGCTCGATACGGATACTCCTCGATCTTCCCGGTCCGGCGGCTGATGGACGCGATCCAGTAGCCGTAGGTCTGGTCCCGGCGCTGCTGTAAAGGCAGAGAAGTATCCTGCTGGATCTTTTCCATCCCCAGGATCGGCTGCCAGAAGGTGAAACCGGATCTGCCGCTGTCCGGCTGCTCGGCAGGCAGAAACCGGCCGGGTACAGCTACGAAATAATGGGTGTCGTTCCAGCCCCATAGAAAATGACCATAGATTTTTACCGGGGTTTCCGAACCGGGCGATAAAATCGGGAAATCTGACCAGTCTAAAACCTTCTTCCAGTGGGCGGAAGTCGAATCATGATAAAATGGTCTGATGTCTGTGAGCTGCTTCTGCATTCTGGCGATAGTGATACAGCGATCCAGCACAAAATCCTGATAAAACGGACTATAATCCTTCGGAGCGGCAGTCGGGAGCGGATCTGCGGGACAGGCGATCCGGAATTTCCCCTGCAGTACCGGGTGAAGGGATTCCCTGGGGTTCGTGACAGAGGCTGCCGCGACGATCATTGTGTCGAACTCCCAAAGACAGCTGCCGTGACCATTCAGATCCGCCGGCCTGATGCGAAAGATCCCCTCGCCTCGACCGCCTGAAGACAGGACGATACTTCCAAGCAGATGGTAGACCTGCTGTTCTTTTTTGATCCCGGCCAGAAGCAGCTTGTAGCAGTACTCACCGGCAGGAAAAATTTTTACGTTTTCCACGATGACGGTGACCAGTCCTTTATCGGCGTTATTTTCCAGTTTGACAAACCCGCGTATAGGCCTGAGGGGATCCAGGGCGTATTTACGACTGATTTCCTGCAGCAGGATGGGGCTCTTCCTTGTTTTTGAAAAATCCATGGCTTCCTCCTTGTGAAATTCGGTGATTTTTAGTAATATATGTAGAACAGAAGGCGGCTATGACCGTTTCCCGGATCCCCGAAGGGCGCTTTGCAGGAAGATGCGGGAGCACATATGGCTGTCTGAAAAGGGAGGCTTTATGGTTTTAGACATTATTCTGGTGGCGATCCTGGTGTTTTTCGCAGCCAAGGGACTGGCGAAAGGATTCGTATACACCTGTTTACATACGCTGGGCTGGATCGCGGCGATCGTGCTGGCCTGGTTTGCTGCAAAGCCCCTGGCGGACATATTGGAAGACGGTTCGCTGGGGATGAGCATAAGAGACAGTTTGACTGAAAAGTTCGCCATGTCCACTGCAGCACTGGACAATGCTGTTGCGGGCATGCCGGCCATCATCAGCGGAGGGATATCCGCAGGCGCAGGGGAAGCATCCGATCTGTTCGTTCAGCTGCTGACGACGACTATCGTTACACTCATCAGTTTCCTGGCCATTACTGTGGGATGCAGCATTCTGATGCGGATCCTGGTGCATCCTGCCTGTAAAAGACAGCACCGGGGGCTTCTCCACACTTCTGACCGTGTGCTGGGGCTTTTGACCGGATTGGTCGAAGGAGTGCTGCTGGTATTCCTGTTTCTGGCACTGCTCATGGTGGTGGTCAACTGCGGCGGAGAAGGGCTTGCAGGCTCCATTGTGGACAGCCTGGACAGCTCGTTCATAGCGGGAGCATTGTACGACAGCAATCTGCTGCTGATCGTGACCGGTGGTTTTTTCTCGTAGGGATCCATTAAAAGCGCACAGCGCAGGAGGAAAAAATGCTTACAATCACAGTACTGGCAGAAAACAGCGATGGAAAAGGTCTGTGTGGGGAGCACGGTCTTTCTTTGCATATAGAATATGAGGGACGAAGGTATCTGCTGGATGCGGGAGCTACAGGGCTTTTCGCGGAGAATGCTGCGAAACTGGGTCTTTCGCTGGCCGAGGTGGAGGCGGTCTTTTTATCCCACGCTCACTACGACCATGCAGGCGGGCTTTCCCGCTTTTTCGCAGAGAATGCTCATGCAAAGGTCTATCTGCAGGAAGCGGCAGCAGAAAACTGTTACTCGGAGAAGGCGGGAGCACGGGAATACATCGGGATCCCAAGAGGGATTTTGCGGGAGCACGCAGATAGATTCTGTTTCGTATCGGGAGCATCGAGCTGTTCCGCGGTCAGCCTGGCTGATGCAAAGCCGGTGCCCGGCATATGGATCCTTCCGCACACTACGCCAAATCTGGAAGAGCAGGGCCGTAAAGCCCATATGTACCGGCTGGAAGACGGACGTTTTAAAATAGACGACTTTGCCCACGAGCAGAGTGTGACCTTTGAGACAAAAAAGGGTCTGATCCTTTGCAACAGCTGCAGTCACGGAGGCATCGTCAACATCGTCAAAGAAGCGCAGCGCGCTTTGCACAAGAACGTTTATGCAGTCGTCGGCGGTTTTCACCTAAAAAGCCCTGACGGTGTGGATTCCATGGCGGTATCGCCGGAAGAAGTAGAGGACATCGGCAGACAGCTTGTCAAACTGGGTGTGAAACTGATTTATACGGGGCATTGTACGGGCAGGCCGGCTCTTGGTATTTTGCAGCAGTGCTTTCCGAAAGAAGTGCATAGTCTTCACACGGGGATGCAGTTGAACTTCTGATGGGCGTGGAATTTTTTTAAATTCCCCTCTTGTCAAACCGGGATCAGTACTGTATACTTAAGGGCAATACAAATCAATAAAATGATAGAGGTGCGGAGCAGAAGAAGAGCTAAGTAGCCGGCGGGCTGTGACTTACTTGGAGGCATCCTCCGCCGAACCGAAGCCGCAGGCGTGTTGTTTCGGTGGGCATGCAGTCAATAGCTGCATGACTGTCTGCCGGGTCTGCCTGGCAGGGGCGCTATTCTTACTTATATGACATCTTTTATTTTGAGTATCAGTCAGTAGGGAGTGCCCTGCTGACTTTCTTTTTTTCAGCAGGAGCCGTTATACTGGCGCCCATTCTTACGAGATCTGCACACGATCTGCCTCCATCATTTTGCAAATACATGACAAGGGGAAACACATTATGGAAACATTACAGATCGGAGGTGTCAGCGCAAGGCAGCTGGCGGATAATTTCGGAACTCCACTTTACGTTTACGACGAAGACAAGATCATAGCACAGGCGAAAGATGCCATGGAGAATTTCTCATCCGATATGTTCAAGACGGAGGTCGCTTATGCATCGAAGGCATTCTCATCCATCGCACTGTTCAAACTGCTTGCAGCGCAGGGGCTGGGGTTTGACGCGGTCAGCGGCGGTGAGCTTTACGGTATGAGCCGGGCAGGCGTGGACATGAGCAAGGTCTACTTCCACGGCAACAACAAGAGCAATAAAGAGATCGAAGAAGCACTGGAACTGGGAGTCGGCTATTTCGTGATCGACAATGTGATGGAATGTCGCAGGCTCATCGAGATCGCCATGGAAAAACACATCCAGACGAAAGCGCTGCTGCGTGTCAATCCGGGGATCTCAGCTCATACGCATGAATACATCATGACGGCAAAGCCGGATTCCAAGTTCGGGATCTTCATCGACGATACGGAGCACATCGGACAGGTGATCGAACTTCTGGCGGAAAGCAGTCATGTGAGACTGGCAGGATTCCACAGCCACATCGGTTCACAGATCATGGATGCGCGATCTTTTGAGAAAGCCATCGATACCATGACTTACTTCCTGGCATATGTTCAGAGAGAGTACGGCATGGAGCAGACGGAGCTATCCATCGGCGGCGGATTCGGCATCAAATATCTGGAGGAAGATCAGCCGATTTCTCTGGGACAAATGTGCAAAACTATGGTAAAATATACGGAGAGGTGTATCCAGGAAAAGGACATCTCCATTTCGAAGCTCATTACGGAGCCGGGACGTGCGATGGTAGGTGAGGCAGGCTATACACTTTACACCATCGGAGACAGGAAACGGAGCGGCACCAAGGACTACCTGTTCGTAGACGGAGGCATGAGCGATAACATCCGCCCGGCACTGTACGATGCAGGCTACCGGGCTGTGCTGGCAGAGAAATATAAGGAGCCGGCATGGCATACTTACTGCATCGCCGGCAAGAACTGTGAATCGGGAGACGTGCTTATCGACACCATAAAACTCCCAGAAGCCAAATCAGGCGATCTGCTCGCCGTGTATTCCACGGGGGCTTACGGATATTCCATGGCAAGCAACTACAACCGTCTGGGAAGACCTGCGGTGGTATTTGCAGGACATGGCAAAGCACGGGTCGTGATCAGAAGAGAGAGCTATGCGGATCAGTATGATCTGGAAATAGAATAGGAGGCGATGACAATTAATATCGTACAAAAATACAACGGCAGAAGTCTTTACTCCATGAAAAAGCTCAGGGAGGTCGCAGCACACATCGCATCGCTGCGGGGACAATATGAAAACATGGTGATCGTTGTCGGCAACATGGGACAGTCGACAGGAGATCTCATCGCAATGGCCAAAGAAGCCGGTCAGGACATCCCGAAACGTGAGCTGGAAGTCCTTCTGGCGGCAGGCGAACAGCAGTCGGCATCGCTTCTGGCTATCGCTCTCAGCGACATGGGAGTGGAAGCAGAGTCCATGATGGGCTGCAAGAGAGAGATCGTGGCGCATCCGTACTTTGCAGACGAGTACGCCAACGTGAAAGAGATCAATACGGAGAGAGTACAGGAGATCATCAGCGCAGGCAAGGTGGCTGTCGTAGCCGGATTCCAGGGGATCGATGAAACAAAAGACATCATCGACCTGGGCAGAGGCGGCTCCGACATCACAGCAGTTGGTATCGCGGCTCACTTCGGCTGGGACTGTGAATTCTACACGACGGCGGAATGCATGTATACGGCAGATCCGCAGATGTATCCGGAAGCCAGACCGATCAAGGCCATCACTTACGAAGAAATGATGGAAATGACCAACCTCGGTGCAGACAAGGTAGAGACCAGAGCTGTCGAGCTGGCAAAAAAATATAATGTGAAGTTATTTTTAGGGAAGTCTTTGGAAAAAGATAAGAGTAAAGGAACATATATCGTGAATAAGGAAATGATTGTAAATGAAAACCTCGTAGTAGAGGATATGCCTGTTACAGGAATGGGCATCCAGGATGAAATATCGATCTTTACACTGCGGAACGTACCGTCTGACGGGAAGGCTGTTGCAGAATGTTTCCGCATTCTCGGAGAACTGGGGATCAATGTGGACATGATCTCGCAGCAGATGGCTGCAGACGGATCCTGCACAGTATCCTTCAGCTGTGACGACAAGCAGGGAAATACGCTGGAGGTAGAACTGGCCAAGCAGGACGAATTCAAGGACATCGTCATCGACAGAGTATCTGACCTGGCAATGATCTCGCTGGTTGGCGTCGGCATGGCGACTCACTCCGGCGTATCCGGCAAGGTGTTCCAGATCCTGGCCGAAAACGGCATCCGTTACTACCACATCACAACGTCGGAAATCTCCATTTCCGTAACGGTAGCGATGGATCAGAAACTGAAGGCAGCTATCGCGCTGTGCAGAGCTTTCCACCTGTAAACAAAGCATAGGCACGGCGGGAAAGGTAAAAGGAAAGGTAAATGTATAATATTTCAAAATATCACGGCTGTGGCAACAACTTCGTCATCATGCAGGAAGCGGAGCTGGCAGAGCAGCTGGGAGTGCCCTGCGGTGAGGAGAGTGCGGGTGCTTATGCAAAGTTCGCGGCCAGGGTCTGCGACGAGAGCGTAGGCGTCGGCGCAGACGGCTTTATCATCGTTCGGACGGAGCCTGTTTTGGAAATGGTTTTTTTCAACAGAGACGGCAGCAGAGCACCGATGTGCGGCAACGGCATCCGCTGTTTCGCCCATTACTGCAGGGATCACAAGATCCGCACGGGCGATGCATATCCGGTGAAGACCCTGGCAGGCGATATGGTGGTGGAAGTGAAAAGCACCGATCCGTTCCGGGTGCAGATCGACATGGGATGCCCGATATTTGACCCGGCAGCCGTATGTGTTGAATCCGATGCGCCGGATCTGTTAGAACTGGAACTTTCTTTGAAGGACGGGAATACACTGACAGTAAGCAGCCTCTTTATGGGAACGATCCACACGGTGCTCTTTGTAGACGATGTGGAAGCCGACTGGATCGAGACCCTTGGCGAAGAGATCTGCAACGCCCCGACCTTTGCAGAAAAAACCAACGTCAACTTCGTGAAAGTGTTAGACGATCATACGTTGCAGATGATCACCTACGAACGCGGAGTGGGCATGACACAGGCGTGTGGCACGGGGGCATGCGCGTCGGTAGTGACGGCAGCCCGCAAGGGACTTTGCAGCAAAACCGCAGAGGTGATCCTGCCGCTGGGAAGCCTGAAAATCGAAATCAAAGACGACGGTCACGTTATGATGGAAGGTCCGTCGGTTCATGTATTAGAAGGTAAGTTATATTAGTAGAGTTCAGAAGGGAGAATGAAAATGATTCGAGGATCGATGGTAGCGCTTATTACACCGTTTAATGAGGACGGAAGCGTTAATTATAAAAGACTGCGGGAGCTGATCGACTGGCACGTGGATCAGCAGACAGACGCAATTCTGGTGCTGGGAACGACGGCTGAAACGCCGACACTGACCGTTTCCGAAGAAGATGAAATCGCACGGATCTCTATCGAACAGGCAAAGGGAAGAGTTCCGATCATCGTCGGCAGCGGATCCAACAACACCATGGTGGCGATCGAACAGAGTTTAAAATATGAGAAGATGGGAGCGGACGGACTTCTGGTCATCACACCGTACTACAACAAGGCCAGCAAAGCCGGCATGGTAAACCACTTCATGCAGGTGGCAGATGCGGTCCATACACCGGTTTATGTTTATAACGTACCGGGCAGAACGGGCGTATCCCTTACTTACGAAGCACTGGCGGAGATCAGCCAGCACAAGAACATCGTGGGGATCAAAGAAGCCAGCGGCAACATGTCCCTGATCTGCCAGTTCTCCAAGCTGATCAACGAAAATTTCAACGTTTACTCCGGTAACGACGATATCAACGTAGCTCTCATGTCCATGGGCGGTGCGGGATCCATCTCTGTAATGGCCAACATCCTGCCGAAGGAAGTCCACGACATCGCTATGGCATGTCAGAACGGCGACTTCGAAACAGCCAGAAAGATGCAGCTGAAATATCTGGACTTCATCAATGCGCTGTTTATCGAAACAAACCCGATCCCGATCAAGGAAGCTATGAACATGGCAGGGCTCAACGTGGGCGGATACAGACTGCCGCTCTGCCCGATGGCGGACGACACAAAGGCTGTGCTGAAAGCTGAAATGGAGAAGCTGGGGATCATCTAATACGAAAGGGGACAACAATGAACGTAGCAGTATTAGGCGGCGGCGCAATGGGACACGTGCTGGCGCAGATGATAGAAGAAAAGGATGGCTTTGCCCTGGCGGGTATGGTGGATCCGCTCAAGGGGGAAAGCCTGGCAGATCTTGACGATGTGGATGTAGTCATCGACTTCAGCAACCCGGCCAACCTGCCGATGGTGATGGCTTATTGCGAGGAGAATAAGTGTCCGGCGGTCATCGCAACGACAGGATTTTCAGATGAAGAAACAGCGAAGATACAAGCGCTGGGTCGGGAAGTTCCGGTGGTGTTTTCCGCCAACTACTCCCTCGGCATCAACGTGATGAAGCGGGTGGTGGCAGAGATCACGCCGATCCTGGAAGATACCTTCGACATCGAGATCATCGAAAAGCATCATAACAAGAAGCTGGATGCACCGAGTGGAACGGCTAAGATGCTGCTGTCGGCAGCAAATCCGGACGGTGCCTATGATCATGTGTACGGAAGAGAAGGAAACCGCAAGAGGGGCAAGGAAATCGGTATCCATGCTGTTCGCGCAGGCTCCATCGCAGGGGAGCACACCGTGCTGTATGCCGGTGACGACGAACTGCTGGAGATCAAGCACACCGCCGGATCCAAGAAGATCTTCGCGGCAGGCGCGCTGAAAGCGGCAGCTTTCGCAGCGGAAGCTAAAAGCGGGTATTACACGATGGAAGACGTGTTATTCGGATAAAGAAAAAACATCAAAGCATCAGTCCGGGCGGGCTGGTGCTTTCTGTGGTTTAAGCAGACCCGCCGCGCTGCGGCCGGCGGCAGAAAACAAACGAAAGGATATATGCAACATGGAAGCAAGAGAAATTATAGAATTCATTGGAAACGCTGAAAAAAAGACGCCGGTAAAGGTTTACGTCAAGGAAAAGGAACCTGTTGATTTTGCAGGATGCCAGGTATTTGGAAACGGGGACAAGATCGTCTTCGGCGACTGGGCTGTGGTGCAGCCGATCCTCGCAGAAAATGCGGACAAGATCGAAGACTTCGTGTTAGAAAACGACTGTAGAAATTCTGCTATCCCGCTTCTGGATATGAAGAATATCAAAGCTCGTATCGAACCGGGCGCATTCATTCGCGACAAGGTTGAGATCGGTGATAATGCCGTGATCATGATGGGTGCGATCATCAACATCGGCGCAGTCATCGGCGAAGGATCCATGATCGACATGGGCGCTGTCCTGGGCGGCAGAGCAACCGTCGGCAAGAACTGTCACATCGGTGCAGGTACAGTCCTGGCAGGGGTTATCGAACCGCCGAGCGCGCAGCCTGTTATCGTGGAAGATGACGTTGTCATCGGTGCTAATGCTGTCGTGCTGGAAGGCTGCCGCATCGGCAAGGGCGCAGTCGTAGCAGCAGGCGCAGTCGTAGTAGACGATGTACCGGCAGGTGTAGTCGTGGCAGGTGTTCCTGCAAAGATCATCAAGGACGCTTCCGACACGGCAGCCGAAAAGCTGGAAATCGTAGATCTGCTGCGCAAGCTGTAGGAGGTCAGGATATAGTAGCAACATCTGTGCAAAGAAATCTTTGATTTCTTTGCGCACTTTTTTTGGTGGTGCTGTCGCATTAACGTGTGAGCTGCTCACTTGAACAGCTCACTGTCAAGTAGACCGATAAAAAACAAAATTTTTCTATCTCCAGCCGTAGTTGTATGGCTGGAGATATTTTTATGTCGGAAGATCATCTTGATTTTTTGATCCAGTGATATATCTGGTGGGAGTCAGGATGAAAAAGTTGTATGGTTGGATGAAAAAAATGGAAATATTTAGGCGGTTTTTCATCCTAAAATCGCAATATCTCAAAATAAGGATGAACGCCTTTGTAAGGAGCATGAATTAGAGGGTGTTTCATCGTTAATCTTGGATTACGGAGCAGTTAGGATGAATGCTGGCGGGCTCCATCTCAGCAGAGAGATATCGAGGATCTAGAAGCTGCGCTTGAAAAGATCAGGGAATACGAGCTGAAGATCCACAAATGCGGTATGCGAAACAGTTATTCCAATAGTATTCAAGAAGTCATAAAGTTCCGTGAGTAATCGAAGAAGGCAATGCTTTGAGAAAAAAGGAGAGCAATATTCTGAAAACTACTTGAGATTTCGAGAAAAATCTGCAATAATACTATATATCTATGGGGTAGGGGGCTTTATATCCTTTTTTCTTTAGAAATTATGGGAGGAGGACTTGACTATGGCCAATGGAAATGCGACAATTATCGGCTCGGCTCGGCTCGGCTCGGCTCGGCTCGGCTCGGCTCGGCTCGGCTCGGCTCGGCTCGGCTCGGCTCGGCTCGGCTCGGCTCGGCAGGAGCGTAGCGCCGTTTTTTCAGTATGTCAAGTCTTATTTCATAGAATTTATAACGAACCGATTGCCGGAGACAGGGTGCATTATGCCTTGGCTTCGGCTTTTTGCGTTTGCCGGAAGGGTGGTGGTTTGATATTGAAGTCCTAACCACGACCGGCAAATCAATCTTTTCCGGTTAAACCTTCTATCTTCTCCGGCGTGTCCGCTGTCGGAGAAAGTAAATAGCGGATAGAATTATTTTGGAGGAACGAAAATGAAGAAGAAACTTATAAGCCTTCTGCTTGCGTTGTGCCTTGTGATGGCGCTTGTCCCCATGACAGCATTTGCGGCAGAAACCACAGACTCTTGGGATGGGACAGCCGATACAAGCTGGTATGATGAGAATGAAACGGAATTTCATCTGCAAACAGCCGAGCAGTTGGCAGGCATGGCAAAGCTCGTCAATGATAAAACAGCAAATTTTAAGGACAAAACTGTTTATCTTGATAATGACTTGGATTTGTCGGGCCATGAATGGATCTCTATCGGTGACGGAGCCAATACGGCTTGGGGATCATTTCAGGGGATTTTTGACGGACAAAGCCATGTAGTTTATAACCTGTATTCTCATGAGGGCCTAAAATCTGAAAACAAAGACAATAACAATAACTTGTATAGAAATGGTTTGTTCGGTGCTATCTACAATGCAACTGTGCAAAATCTCGGCATTGAAAATGCTGATATCGTGATACCGATGAATGATACCTCCACCTACGGAAAAGGCATTTTGGTGGACTGGATGACCAATTCCACCATTAGAAACTGTTATACTACCGGTTCCATTACCGGCGGTTCTTATATAGAAAAATACATAGGCGGTCTTGCAGGATTTTTAAATGGGAACAACAGTATCAGCCAGTGTTATTCTACCGCTGCAATTACGGGTAACTATGACGGCGAGTACTATGCAGAACAAGAAGGCGGCTGTCTCTTATACACATC
>NZ_JACRWC010000048.1 GCF_014306095.1 Lentihominibacter faecis | reverse complement strand
TTACTAGAATTACTGGGGGTATAATCCGAAGACTTCTCCCTTTTTTTGCATCATAATAACATATCTATAGTCCGAAATTTGATTTGCGTTATTTTTTTGAGTCATGTCATCACAGAAATATCGAAAAATATCCTATCCTCTACAGTTAAAATAATTTAAGTTATTTTTCTTGCATGGCTATATGATTAAAACATTTCTCTTAAAGCTACTCTGTACAGTCACCCCGCTCTGTGATACTATACTATTTACAGGAGGCGAGTGTTATGAAAAAATATATTATAGTGCTGATTGCCATGGCGATCCTGCTGTTATGCCTTTGCATTTATGGATGGATCAAGCAGGAATCAGATAAAAAACAGGCTACGACTCTCCAAAAGGATCGGATCGATGCGGGGAACACGATTTTTTCTTATTATGGAAAAGAAGCTGAGAGTTTTGCAGAATCCTTTGATGAAAATGTCGTGTATTGCTTAAAATATGCGAGAAATCGCGAAACGGCGATGAACTATACGATAGAAGACAAAAAGTTGATTCGAGAGGTATTTAACGCTTTGACGAAAGTGCGAGTGACTGGAGAAACCGATCAGCGAACAGAGGATTTCCAGGATATTTTAACCTTTGAACTTCCGATGGGAAAATCCTGCACACTTGTCTTCGAAGCAGGCAATTTAGTGGTTGGAGACAAAGTTTACAAGATCAGTGATGCAGAGGATCTCTGGGCGCTGACGACACAGATTGCGCTGGAAAACGAACCAGAGGGACATCACGAAAATCAACACGGGGATCGACACCATGAATAAACAGGGAAAAATTGCATTAATTTCGATTTTAGCGACAGTCCTGGGGGCAATATCCAGTGCGGTGATCTGGGTGGTCTTGAAAATCATGACCCTGGGCATGGACTTATTGTGGACGATACTTCCGGCGAAGCTGGGTGCAGAGCACAACCTTGTATATATGATGGCTGTTACGATTACCGGAGGCGTGATCATTGGACTTTGGCAGAAAAAATTCGGTTTGCTGCCGGAGGAACTGCCACAGGTTATGGGGCGTGTGAAAAAGGAAGGCTCCTATCCATATGACAATCTTCACATCCTCATCGTTTCAGCGCTGCTGCCATTGATTTTCGGTGGAGTGATTGGACCGGAAGCTGGGCTGACGGGTGTTATTGTCGGACTTTGCTGCTGGGTAGGTGACCGTCTCAAGTGCAAAGGCGATGAGTTGGCAGCACTGGCTCAGAGCAGCATGGGTGCAGCTTTAGGCGTTATTTTTAATGCGCCTTTTTTTGGAATCGTGCGAAACCTGGGTATCGACCGTGAAGAGGAAAAAAAGAAGCACAGTCGTGCACGGCTGGTAGGAAAACCTGTGCGGATCTTTATTTACTGCATGGGTGCAGCTGGTGGTATAGCAGCTTTTGCAGGACTGGGTGCACTCTTCGGAGGAAGTGCAGGTCTTCCGCGATTTGATGCAAAACACACGATAAGCTGGATCCAGTGGGCATGGTTTTTAGGCATCGTAGCAGCGGCGATCCTGGCAGGCCTTTGCTATTTATTTTTTGCAAAGGTTTCGGAGAAACTGGGCGAAATGCTGCAAAATCATCGCATCGTATCCTGCGTTTTGGCAGGGGTCTGCATCGCGACCGGGATGTATTTTCTGCCACTCACTACGTTTTCCGGGGAACACGAGATGGGAGAACTGATGAGCAGCTGGGAGGAGTATTCTGCGAAGATCCTGATCCTGACTGCGCTGGCAAAGATGCTGCTGGTGAATCTTTGTATTTCGCTAGGGTGGCGAGGAGGAAGTATTTTTCCTCTGATCTTTTCCGGAGTAGCTGCCGGATACGCCTTTGCAGCTATAACCGGGATCGATCCGAATTTTGCAGTAGCAGCTATGACGGCAGGACTATATGGCTATGTCAGCAGAAAACCGGTGATGACCGTAGCGGTGCTTTTGATGTGCTTCCCGCCGGTGTATATTTTCCCGCTGGCCGGGGCAGCTGTCATTGCCTCAAAAGTGCCGATACCTCCTAAAATGCATGAGGAAGAAAAAAATTGCAGATAATCAGTTCACATTTTCATGTGCAGAATCGGGGGTTTTTAAAGGCAAAAACAGAAAATGAGAGAAAAATGGAGGAGAAGATGAGGACAAGAGTCAAGTTTTATGCATAATGAATGTATACTCATTGACCTAATGAATTTGTATGCATGAGGGGGCTTTACTTGAACTCTGTATAAGGTGATTCGAAATAGACACAGCACACGTTTTCTGTAAAAGGTGAGGATCTCGATATTTTTACAGAAAGCGTTTCTGTTTTTGAAGTTAAGGTAAGCTGTTTTCGTAGAAAATCGTGCCAGAATCATTACTTTGAGACAGATGTAGTCTATGCAGAAGGAGGCTATTATGTTATCATAAGGGCACATTCACAGGACGATACTATCTTATTATCGAGAAAGGAAAAGGTACCCGAATGAAGATGGTAAAAGGAAAAAGAACGGTACTGGCGTTGCTTCTTGCACTGTGCATGATTGTAATGCTTCTGCCGGCAACGGTGTTTGCGGAAGGTGAGAATGAGGCTGCAGAAGCGACAAATAATCCGAGTGGAGAAGAAGTGATCGCAGGAGGAACTACGAATGGTGGAGCCGGCGATCAGACTGTCGGCTCTGCAACCACGGATACGGCTAACAAGCCTGTTAATGGAGGCACTGATAAACCTGAGGGAATTGTTGTCAAAGGAGCAAGCGATACTCCTGGTGGGCCGAATAAGACAGTGAATACAACAGTTAGAAATAATTTTACAGATTGCCTTGTGACCGATGCCATCAATGTAACCGTAGGACAAGATTATATCATCGATTTTACGAAGGAGGACAATCTGTCGTATGCACTGAGGTCTATGGCGGATCTGAATAAAACGAAGTATTATAAATTCGCGAATTCGGACCAAAATAGCCTCATCGAAACAGAAAATCCTGATGAAGCCCTATTAAAAATTGTAGGACACAAAGATAAAAATAAAGCTGTGATGACTCTGGTACAGAGGATCGATAAAGATATGTCCTTTGATCTGAATTTTATGCGGACCCAGTATACTGGCTCTAAGCTAACGTATACAGGAGAAACTATGGATAAGGAAACTGGGACGATTGTTATAAACGAGATCAGAGACGATTACTATACTAGATATCATTTTAATTGTAAATTGAATCTGATTGCGGTCACCGAGGAAATCGCTTCAGAACCAGCAAATACGGATCAGGGTAAGGACAATAATATCGCAGCCAAGACGGAGTCTAAGGGTAAGAAGGCTGACTCTTCAGCCAAGACCGGAGACGATGCGAATCCAGTGCTTTGGGCAGGGATCTTGCTTTTGGCAGCTGCAGGTGCAGGAACAGCCGTATTCTATAGAAGAAAAGCTGATCATTAAATTTTGAAATACAATCATTCCATACTTAATACTTATATCCTGGAAACAGGAGCAAAAGAGAAGGCAGTATGCAAACCTACTGCTTTCTTTTTTTGGATAAACTCAGTTTACGTTTTTCATGTGCAGAATCTGGGGGTTTTGAATCTGCAGGAGAGGTAATTCATAGAAAATCTTGCCAGGATCGTCGCTGACCAATGCTGCTCCCCTTCGAGTATAATGAATAAGGAGGAAAGAGACAAATGACACCTTGCCATAGGGAGACATTTGTTTATAATATAAAGGGAGAAAAATAAAGGATGGACTAGATGAAGAACGAACCGGAACAGAAAAACAACCTTGTCGCGATTGGCGTGCTGGCAATATTTTATTTTGTGTTTTTAGGAGGCGAATACCTCTTTGACAATATGATAGCTCATTACCTCTCTTCTGCAAAGGTAGTGGTGGCTCAAAGCGGGATCCTGGGTATCAGCGGGATCGGTTTTTTATGCTATTTCCAAATACAGAGATTTATCACTTTGAAAAACCGTAGCGGAGCGTTGATGGGAGCAGTCGCCCTGGGGATCGTCTGCATTTTTATGGTGCAGCAGCACGTATCGTTTGCCGGAACGCTGTCGACAGGACTGATTTTATTTTTGCTGCTGGGAATTTTGGGTGGAGGTGTCCATCTTATGGCAGCGGAGCTATGGGCGGAAAGCCGCAAGCTGGCGCGATACGTCGGGACAGCTTACGGAGCAGGGATCCTGATGCAGTTCATCAACAATAATCTGGTGCGGCAGGAACTGGTGGAAGCAGTTATTCTTTCGGTGCTTTTAACAGTGCTGGCATGGATGCTTTCCCGCAAAAAAGAAAGCGTAGACGAGGAGCAATGTGAGGCAAGCCGGCTGCGTGCAGAAGAACTGAAGAATCCGAAAAACCCTCAAAAAGCAGCCATGCTGCTGGTGATTCTCGTTGCGCTGATGACATGCATTTTTGCAACACTTGATAATGCAGTCACTATGGCACATGCCAAGGGGACTATGGATATCGGGCAGTGGCCTCGTCTTTTGCTGGCATGCAGCGGATTGGCAGCAGGCTGGATTTTTGATTTGGGAAAAAGAAAATACATGAGCATTATCATGTACTGTGTCATGCTGCTTTCGACGGTATGTGTAGTGATGATACAGTTTGGAGGACCATTTCTGGTGGGACTTGTAGTGTTTTATTTGTCCGCAGGGTTCTTTGCCGTTTATTTTACGACGGGATTCCTGGCTCTTTCCATGAAGATGAAGAGGCCTGCACTGTGGGCCGGTATGGGGCGGGGGATCAATAATCTGTGCGCTCTTATGACAGGGACTTTTTCTGTACTCCTGCTGGACACAGGAAACAACCTGCTGATAATGACCCTGAGCCTTGTGCTGTTTGCAGTCATTAGCGTAGTGCTGTATCTGTACCTTGGCCAGTACGAAACAACGAACGCGCAGATCGTTTCAGCAGAGCCGGAAAACGTTTTGCAGGAAGAAGAAATCATGCAGAAATTCTGTGAAAGATTTGTGCTGACCCAAAGAGAGGGGGAGGTGCTGGAAGCGATCCTCCATTCCGAAGAAAATGCGCAGAAAATCGCGGAAGAACTGAATTTGTCCCGTGCGGCATTGTACCGTCATATCAGCAGCATAAATGAGAAGACCGGGACAGGATCAAGGATCGGGCTTATACAGTTCTATTTTTCGTGGGAAAAAGAGCACCGCCTTGGCTAAAGAGCATCGTCTGGGCTAATGATTCTGGCGGCGCGTAAAATTGATATTGAGCAGGACGATCGAGGTCACGATAGCGATCATTCCGATGGCATGATTTCGTGTGAAGACCTCGCCGAACACCGTGATGCTTATGATGGTCGCCATGACAGGCTCCGAAAAGGTAAGCACAGCAGCCTTACCGGTTTCCATATGGGAAAGGCCGGTGGTGTACAGGAGGAATGGAGCCAGGGTGGAAACGAGTCCCAGCAGCAGAGAATGAAGTACTGCAAAGCCGCTGGCGGACGCCACAGCAGCGATTTTGCCAATATGACAGAACGGAAGCAGCGAGAGAGATGCGATCACAAATGTGTAGAAGGTCACGGTCAGCTCGCTGTATTTTTTTACGGCAATGCGTCCGAAAATGCTGTAAAGACCATAGCCAAGACCAGATCCGAGACCAGAAAGGATCGCCTGCCAGGAGATAGAAACTCCTCCGGCCCCGCCACTGACCAGACCAGTGATAAAAGTACATCCTCCTACTGCAAGCACAAGGGCGACAGCTTTTTTTGGAGTGAATTTTTCACGAAAAATAATGCAGGACAGGATCATAACAAAGCAGGGCCCGGTGTAGAGCAGAGTGCATGCGATGGACAGTGTGCTCAGGGTGATGCAGAGAAAATAGCATATGTTGAAGAACGCGATGCTGGCAATGCCGGTTCCCAGGAACATCCACAGATCTCGCAGGTGGATCCGAAAAAGAGAGCAATCTTTGCACAGGATGATGATCAGAAGGCCCGCGGCAGCAATCAGGCTTCGCAGTTCTGTGATCTGGACAGGATCAAGTCCCATGTCTCGCAGTGTATTGGAAAACAGCCCAATGATCCCCCACAGGCAGCCAGCTGCCAGGACGCAGCATGGAGCCAGGAGTTTCCATGGATTAGAATTTGATGTATTGATGTGATCGGTCGTGTTCATATTCATAAGCTCTCTTTCAATAGATATAGTATAAATGAAAAAAGAGAGAAGTAAAGCAATAAATCAAGCAAAAGGACAGTGGTATTAACATTTTCCGGCAACATTTGCAATTCGACTTGAATATTATTCAGACTTTAGGTATAATTATTAAATCACGTAACGATTATAAACATTTAGAAACATAAGGAGAGAAATAAAATGAAGAAGAGCAAGATAGCTGTATTAGTAGCTATGGTAGTTGTTCTGGCGTTTTCCCTGGCAGCATGCGGCGGAAGCGACAAGAGCAGCAGTGACAAAACTGTTTACAAGGTAGGTACAGAACCGACATTCCCGCCGTTTGATACGACAGACGAGGATCAGAATATCGTGGGTCTGGATATGGATCTGATCAAGGCGATCGGGGAAGATCAGGGCTTCGATGTAGAATTCGAAAACCTGTCATTCGATGGACTGATCCCGGCACTGAAGGCTGGCAATATCGACATCGTGGCAGCAGGAATGAACAAGGATGACGAAGACAGACAGAAAGAAGTTGACTTCAGTGATTCCTACTATGAATCCAAGCTGTTTGTAGCGGTAACTGAAGATAACACGACGATCAAGAGTGTAGAGGATCTGACTCCTGATATGAAGGTTGCGGCACAGACTGGTACGACTGGTGCAAGCAAGGTTCAGGAACTGAAGGATGCTGGCAAGATCAAGGAAGCTGTTATTCTGGACGGACTGGATACCTGCATGATGAAGCTGATCAACGGAGACGTTTCTGCAGTCATCAATGACAAGCCGGTAACGGAAGCTTATATAAAGAAGCAGCCGGACAAGATCAAGATGGTAGGCGAAGCTCTGAATGCGGAAAACTATGGTTTCGCTGTACAGAAGGGTAACGCAGAACTGGTAGAAAAGATCAACAACGGCTTGAAGCATATTAAGGAAAACGGAACTTACGACAAGCTGGTTGATGAGTGGTTCAATAAATAAGAGCGGATCGATCTTGAAGAAATCGGATCGGACGAGCCTGCTGCCGAGGGCAGCAGCAACTAAGCAATTCGGATTGACCTCTGACCGGAATTCGGTCAGAGGTTGATTTCTTTTGAAGGAGGAAAAAACGTGGATCAGTATATACATGGGATAGCCGTAGCGGCAAGAGGAGTCCCGGTGACGTTGATCATTTCTCTCGTTGCAGTGCTGGGAGGACTTGTGCTGGGGCTTTTGGTGGCACTTGCCAAACGTTCTAAGTTCAAGATACTGCGCGGCATCGCAACGGTATATGTGGATATTCTGCGTGGAACACCGCTGCTGGTGCAGGTGCTGATTTTAGGCTACGGTGTGCCACAGCTTGTTCGTGCTATCACGGGGATGCAGTTTAACTGGGAACCGCTGATCCTGGTCGGATTCATCGCCTGCGGTGTCAACAGCTCGGCATATATGGCTGAGATCATTCGAAGCGGTCTGCAGGCCGTGGATATCGGACAGACGGAGGCGGCCAGATCTCTGGGGCTCAACAGCAGGCAGACCATGCGGTATGTCATCGTGCCACAGGCTTTTAAGATCATCGTCCCGGCATTGGGAAATGAATTTGTTACGCTGATCAAGGAAACCTCCATTCTTTCCATGGTGGGCATCGTAGAAGTGACCAGGCGTGGTACTTTGTGGGCATCTCAATCGTTCCAGTCGTTCCCGGCGTATATCGGGGTGGCGGTCGTATATCTGATCATGACTCTGACCTTGTCCCGACTGGTATCGTATATGGAAAGGAGGATGGCACAAAGTGATAGAAGTTAAAAATTTATGTAAATCCTTCGGAGATCTTCAGGTTCTTAAAGGAATCAGTGAGACGATCAATGATCGGGAAGTAGTCTGCGTGATCGGTCCTTCCGGTTCCGGCAAGAGCACATTCCTGCGTTGTCTGAATCTATTAGAAGAACCAAGCGGTGGAGAAGTTTTTCTGGATGGGAAGAAGATCAATGATTCTGATGTGGATATCGATGAGATTCGAGAAAAACTGGGCATGGTATTCCAGGGATTCAATCTGTTTCCACACATGACGGTACTGGATAATCTGACCCTGGCACCGATCAAGGTCAAGGGTATGGAAAAGGCTGCTGCCGAAGAAAAGGCCCGTAACCTGCTGGAAACCGTAGGACTTGCCGATAAGGCGGAAAAATATCCGGCGTCTCTTTCCGGCGGACAGAAACAGAGAGTTGCTATCGCGAGAGCACTGGCGATGGATCCGGAAATCATGCTCTTCGATGAACCGACTTCCGCACTGGATCCGGAAATGGTAGGCGAAGTACTCAATGTCATGAAAAATCTGGCTGAAAACGGGATGACCATGGTGATAGTTACCCATGAAATGGGTTTTGCGCGAGAGGTGGCAGACCGGGTGCTTTTTATCGACGAAGGAAATATACTGGAGCAGGGAACTCCGGCAGAACTCTTCGGTAATCCTCAGCATGACCGGACGAAAAACTTCCTTAGCAAGGTGCTGTAGTCGCATATCCGGGAAATAAAATCAAACAGATATAAAAGAAAAGCCAGAAATTATGAAGGATCTCTGGCTTTTGCTGTTTATTGTTTACAAACTATCTGTAAAACTCCTATTTAAACTGAAGCTGATTAAAGGCGTCCAGTATGGCTTGATCGGTTTCGTCGTTGGCAAAGATCAGAGCGATGCCATCCTTGTGGGCCGCAACCGGGATGCCGGAAACGCTGTCGGAGGATTCGATTTCTTTGTAGGCGTCGGAATCTTCCTCAAACTGATAGAGCTCTACGGCTCCATCGTTATATTCTTTGCCAGCTGTTGCGCCGATCATGGCGTACATCGTTTCTTCTCCTCCTGTCAGTCCAAGAGCTTCTGCTGCAGCGTCGATGTTTTTTTCGATTTTCGGTGCTTCTGTTTCCTTGGATTTGTCGGAAGAACTGCTGTCGCTGCCGCCGCAGGCTGTGAATACCAGAAGCAGAACCATGGAAAGAAGAATGGTGATGATTTTTTTCATAGTGACCTCCTCGTCATTTGAAAATAAAGTAAAAATAAGTTGCTGATCAATATTATATCATAAAAGCAATGTAAAAGAGGTATTATCAGATGAAAAAACATAGCACTTTAGAGCGGCTGGATCTAGGTAGAGAGATCCGGATCCTGGCGCTGGGTTTGATCGGATCGTTGATCATGGCGATCAATATCAAAAGCTTCGTACATACCGGAGGACTTTATCCAGGCGGTTTTAACGGAGTGACGCTGCTAATCCAAACGTCGTTTCAACGTTTTTTAGGAATATCATTGCCATTTTCTCCGATCAGTCTGGCATTGAATGCGATCCCGGCGATCTTCAGTTTTCGGGCTATAGGGAAACGTTTTACGCTCAATACGGCTCTGATCATTGTGGCCACCAGTGTATTCACCGATATCGTTCCAGCCATGCCGATCACGCAGGACATCCTGCTGATCAGTGTGTTTGGAGGTCTGATCAACGGTGCTGCGATCAGTTTGTGTCTGATTGGCGGGACTTCGACGGGCGGAACGGATTTCATTGCTGTGTATTTTCTGGAAAAGAAAAATCGGGATGTCTGGAATTTTATCCTCATGGGGAATGCCACTGTTTTAGTATTGGCCGGTTTGTTGTTTGGATGGGACAAGGCCCTTTACTCCATTATTTTTCAGTTCACATCGACACAGATGATCCATCTGCTTTATCAGGAACATAACAAGATCACCTTGTTTATCGTGACGGAGCTGCCGTATGAGATCTATCAGGAAATCATGGTAACGGTGCATCACAGTGCAACGGAAATTTCGGCGACGGGAATGTATTCGCAGGAGCCGAAAACCATGCTCTACTGTGTAGTTTCCAGCACGGAGGCCAAGATCGTTACCCGCAAGATCCTGGAAGCGGATCCGAAGGCTTTGATCAATGTGATAAAGACGGAGATGTTCAGAGGAAGATTTCATCAGACGAGGCATTATTAAATGTGCGGAGCATAGTATAGAAATAAAAATGGGCTATCAATTATATGATAGCCCATTTTTGTGGATTCTCAATTCGATTTAACCAAAGTATCTCTTCAGCAGACCAGCAAATGCCTTGCCGTGTCTTGCTTCGTCTTTTGCCATTTCGTGAACAGTATCGTGGATCGCGTCCAGATTCTGATCCTTAGCCAGTTTAGCCAGAGCCTTCTTGCCTGCGCATGCACCGGCCTCTGCTTCTACTCTCATTTCCAGGTTCTTCTTAGTGGAGTCAGTTACGACTTCGCCCAGCAGTTCTGCGAATTTAGCTGCGTGCTCTGCTTCTTCCCATGCAGCCTTTTCCCAGTAAAGTCCGATTTCCGGATATCCTTCTCTGTGAGCAACTCTTGCCATTGCCAGGTACATACCGACTTCGGAGCATTCTCCATTGAAGTTGTCCTTCAGACCCTGGATGATTTCAGGATCAACACCCTGAGCAACGCCAACAACGTGTTCATCAACGAATTCGATTTCGCCTTCTTTTACTTCTACAAATTTGTCTGCAGGGACACCGCACTGAGGGCATTTAGCCGGTGGTTCCGGTCCTTCATAAGTGTATCCGCATACTGAACAAGTCCATTTCATAATTCTTACCTCCTAAAATATTTTTTTATCTCATGTATTTGTTTTGTTTACCTTGTGACTATAATGTACCATTTTGGTAAAGAATAGTCAAGGCTTTTTTGTAAAAAATTTTTAAAAGATGAAAAAAAGAGAATGAACTCGCAGATACTTTACCTTTTGCGTAAAACAAGGTATAATGGAGTATGTTTGCAAGGGGCATGAGTTGGGAATAAGATGAGATAAATAGAAAGGTGATTTTGTGAAGATACGTAAAATTGCTGCAGTCGCAGTGACCGCTGTGCTTACGGTGACCATGCTGACAGGCTGTACGACGTTTAATAATTTTAAAGAGGCTTTTTTACAGCAGAAAAAGAGCAGTGACGTTACCATACAGATCGGGATCTATGAACCTATGTCGGGTGCGGACAGCGATGCTGCCAAGGCTGAGATCAAAGGGATCGAACTGGCACATGAAGTATACCCTAATATAGGCGGTAAGATCGTGGAACTGGTCTACAGCGATAATTCGTCGGATATCGATGCGGCCGAGACGGCGATCAATAACCTGATCTCCAAGAAGCCGGATATCATACTGGGAAGCTACGGGAGCGTGTACTCCATGATCGCGGGAAAACCGGTCAACGACGCCAAGATCCCGGCTATCGCGATCACTAATGATAACCCGCTGGTCACTAAGAATTATCCTTATTATTTCCGCGTGTGCTATGTAGATTCCAACCAGGGAGATCTGCTTGCCAAGTATGTGCTGGAACAGAAGCAGGAAACGACAGCCGGTGTTTTGATACCAAACAACGATGATGTTGCGATGGCCATGGCGACGACTTTCGTTGACCGGATCGAAGCGGAAACAGAAAATGAAGATGCTATCACAGCGTATGAAACATATAAGCCGGGACAGAAAGATTTTACAAAGCCGTTGAAAGCGATCCAGGAGTCGGGAGTCAAGAGTGTCCTGCTGCCGGGAGATAGTGCGGATTCGGCAAACATCATCAATCAGGCGGCCGATCTGGGAATGGATGTCATGTTCCTGGGTCCGACGGACTGGTCAAGCAAGGAATTCCGCTCTGAGCTCAGCAGCAGCGTCAGCAAGGAGCACCTCGCATTTGTAAACTTCTTTACAGCAGATGATACGATCAACCAGGAATCCGAGAAGTTCCTGGAGGCATATCATGAGAAATACGGCAAAGACAAAGAACCGGAAGATTCGGTGGCACTTGGATACGATGCTTATCTCATCGCGATCAACGCAGTCAATGACGCCGGTAATGACCCGAGCGGGAACGATATCCGGAAAGTGCTGGCAAGTGCAAAAGAATTCCAGGGTGCTTCCGGCAATATCACTTTCAATACAGAAGGTGATCCGCTGCGATCGGCACAGATCAGCACCTGGGAAGGTAAAAAAATAGTTTCCACATATACGGTCGAACCATATTGATCGTGTTTAAATCATAAGATATTGCAAAGAATAAAATTATAAAGGAGAATAGTAATATGGAAGATAAAATCAAAGACGCACTGGATCAGATCAGACCATTTCTGCAGAGAGACGGTGGAGACATCGAATTCGTAGAGTATACGGATGACAATATCGTGAAGGTAAGACTGCAGGGACACTGCGCAGGATGCCCGGGAGCTCAGATGACGATCAAAGGTGTAGTAGAAAAGATCTTAAAGGAAAGCTATCCGGAAGTTGCAGGCGTAGAAGCGGTAATGTAAGATGAGTGATCTGGAATTTTTAAAACAGGTGAATGAAACGATCGAGACAAACAAGGAAGATATGATATCTTCCTTGTCTCATTTACTGCAGATCCCCAGTGTAGCCGTTGAAACTCCAGGGGAGTACCCTTTTGGCGAGAACGTCCAGAAAGCCTATGACGCCACGCTGGACATGGCCCGCGAAGAGGGCTTTGCAGTGTACAATGCGGATAACTACGGCGGACACATCGACTTTACAGGAAAAGGAGAAGGGATCGTGGGCGTGGTAGGACATCTGGACGTAGTCCCGGAGGGCGACGGATGGAGCTTCGATCCTTATGGCGGAGAGGTAAAGGACGGCTGGATCTGTGGTCGTGGAACGACTGATGATAAAGGTCCTGTGATAGCTTCGTTTTATGGGATGAAAGCTTTGAAAGCCTGCGGCTATGAACCGAAAAAGACGATCCGCCTGATCCTTGGACTGGATGAGGAAACGAACTGGCACGGCATGGATCATTATCTGGAGCACGTGGCAGAGCTGCCTGATCTGGGGTTCACACCAGATGGTGATTTCCCGGCGATCCACGGAGAAAAGGGCATCATCGTATTCGAACTGGTACGCAAGCTCAAGCTGTTTTCCGGCAAAGGTCTGGAACTCAGTTCCCTTCGCGGCGGTACAGCTGCCAACTCGGTAGCGGATCACAGCCGGGCTGTCGTGCGGGACAGTGCGGGCGGCGGATACGATAAAATCAAGGAGATGGTTCAGGCTTTTCGTGAAGAAAAAAATGCTTCCAGGCTGAACTGTCAGATTCGCTGCAAAGGAATCGGCAAGAGCCTGGAGATCACGGTGCAGGGTGTTTCTGCGCATGGTGCAAAGCCGGAAAAGGGCGTCAATGCCATCACGGTGCTGCTGGAGTTTCTGGGTCGTCTGAATTTTGCAAGTGAGGATATCAACGATTTCATCGAGTTCTATAATTCGCATATTGGCTATGAGCTTCATGGAGAAAGCATAGGCTGCGGTTTTTCTGACGAACCATCCGGCAAGCTGGTGTTCAATGTTGGCATGGCGGAATTTGACAAGGAAGCTGCGCGGCTGACGATCAATATACGCTATCCGGTGACCATGGATGATGAAAAGGTTTATGCCGGGCTGATGAGCGTGCTGGATCGTTATGATATAGGCATAGTGAAAGGCAAGCATCAGGAGCCGATCTACATCCCGGCAGATGA
Source organism: Lentihominibacter faecis (assembly GCF_014306095.1). Classification (GTDB taxonomy): domain Bacteria; phylum Bacillota; class Clostridia; order Peptostreptococcales; family Anaerovoracaceae; genus Lentihominibacter; species Lentihominibacter faecis. The sequence continues at coordinate 51,381 of NZ_JACRWC010000048.1, read as the reverse complement.
TCCACTGATCAAAACTCTGATGGATATTTATGAGGCGCATACGGGTGATACAGAAAGCAAGCCCCTGGTGATCGGAGGCGGCACCTATGCCAGAGCGATCCCGAATACGGTTGCTTTTGGAGCGCGTTTCCCGGACGAGATCGAACTGGGCCACCAGAAAGATGAACGGATTTCTGTGGACAACATGATCCGCCTGTCAAAGATCTATGCGGAGGCGATGTATCGGCTGTCGGAACTGGAAGAATAAAAGGATAGGATAACTGCACCGGACCCGGTGTAGTTTTTTTATGAAAATAGTGTGGAGTTTTGCTGTGAAATTTGACAAATCGGCGGTTTCTGTTACAATAAAAAACGTAGTTTCATTGAAAAATACACGTTTTGGAGATTTTTAGCATGAAGATCAATATTAAAGATGTCTTAAAAAATGATACAGAAAAAGCAGATCTGCATTCAGAACACTGGCTGACAGATGCCATGGAAGCGGAAGAAAAATCAGCTCCCGAGGAAAGCGAGTCGGCAGAAATGCCGGATACTGATTCAGATCCTGGAGTTGAAGCTTTCGAATCTGAAATGCCGGATACTGATTCAGAAGAAGAGATCCCGGAAGCGGAGGAGCTGGCAGAAGAATTGACGGAAGGTATTTTATCCGAGTCGGAAACCGAAGCTGTTTCTGCAGAAACCCCGGTGGAGCCGGAGTCTGCGGCATCCATCCAGGCACCGTCGCAGCCGGATATGCGGGCACAGATGCAACAGCAGGCGCAGCAGGCAGAACCTGCAACACAGCAGGAAGCGACGGCTGCAGCGCCGATGGCCGCAGCGGAGGCGGCAAAAACGTCTGATGCGCCTGTCGCAGAGAAAACGCCGGAGCATTCGACTGCGGAGCCTGCCGAGCCGCCGAAAACAGAAGCACAGGATGGGGAAATTCCTGCGGCGGCAGAGACAGAGGCGGAGCAGCTTTGCAGGAAAAAAGAGAAACATTCCTTTAAGAAATTTGGCTGGGCGTATGGGCTGGCAGCGGCGTTCGCACTGCTGTTGTTTGTGACTTTTGCGTATACTTCGCTGGTGCCGCGGGAGGTGAATGCGACCATCAACGGCCAGAACTACAAGATCGAATCGAAGGCGTTTACTATCGATGAATTTTTGGATGAGCAGCATATCAAGTATTGTGAGGATGATTACATCTCGAGGCCGGTTTCTACCTTTATTTATGACGGGATCAGTTTCAAGCTGAAGCATGCAACGGATTTCAAGGTGACAGCGGACGGGAAGACGAAGAATTACAAGACTCTTTGCCGGACGGTTGAAGATGCGTTGAAAGATTGTAAAATCAAGGTGGGCGATGCGGATATCGTAACGCCGGGGCTGGATACGGAGATCGGTGATGGTCTGAAAGTGGTGATCCAGCGCGTGACCACTTCGCAGGAGACAGTGGAAGAGGATGTGGATTTCAATACCATTGAGAAGGACGATCCTTCCATGGAGGAAGGCAAGAGCAAGGTCGAAACGGAAGGAAGCAAGGGCAGAGATAAAGTGACCTATGAGATCACTTATATCGATGGCGTAGAGTCGGAACGGAAGGAGATTTCGCGCGAAACTGTGACTGCTGCGGTAGACAAGGTGATCCTTAACGGAACGAAGATCTCGTTCAATGGGAAATCATACAGCCGAAAACTGGTGGTGAAGGCGTATTCTTATACGGGCGGCGGTCGGACAGCTATGGGCACTCGTGCTCGTGTTGGTGAGATCGCAGTGGATCCGAGGGTGATTCCGCTTGGCTCGAAGGTTTATATCGAGGGCGTCGGTGCCCGGATCGCGGAGGATACCGGCGGAAATATCAAGGGCAATACCATAGATATTTATATGAATTCGGTGGCGGAATGCAGAAAATGGGGCGCCCGGACTGTAACGATCTATATCCAGTGATGATTCGGTCGTTTTGCAAGTGGGAAAAAATGTAATTCTACTTTTTGATCGCATTACAGCTAACTAAATCATAGTCATGCGAAGATAACACTCGTTGTGATTGAAAAAAACAGGTGTGCAGAGCCCTTGCGAGGGAAATTGCACACCTGTTTTTTCTTATATTGGAATAATATGGGTGTAAAACCGCCGATTAACAATACTTTTAGTATTTTACTGATGGTGAACTGCTCTTGTGGCGGGAAAACTATGCTTTTTTTGTTATTTCTCCATGAAAAATCATAAAATCCTGCCGGCGGGGAGCAACTCAACAAGACTATTTCAGATGCTTGCTCAGCAGGTCGGCAAACAGCCTCGCATCCTCGTCGCTGGTAAAAATAGCCCTGGCGGACACATCGTTTCCGCCGCCCTTGCCCTGATAGAAGGAGGCGTATTCCTTGACCAGTTTACCGCAGTGAACAGTGCCGTCGGAAACCAGCACGCAGGAAGTCTGTGCCGGGACATAGAGCAGGAGCAGTGGATGGGTCTTGCCGGCTCGAATGTTACCCATGTACGATTTGGCCATGGTGAAGGCGTCATCCATGGACAGGTGCAGCATCGGGTACAGGATCACGGGAGTGTTAGAACCGGATTGGTCGATATCTCCCAGCACAGCGTCCAGCTTTTCCTTTTCGGCCTCAATATAGGCCTTTTTCAGATGATAAAGCTCGTTGCGGACTGCATTCATCTTTTCCTCCTGGATCCGGAGCTTTTCGGGGAACTCTTCCACAGATGCAGAGTACCGATTCGCTTCGTTTGTCAGGATCTCATGCTTCCGCTGATAATCTGTCAGTGCTTTGCGTCCGGCATCGCAGTAGATGCGAGTCATATCTTTGTACTTTTCCACTTTATAAATTTTGATCAGGCCCACCTGTCCTGTTGTGGATGGATGTGTGCCGCAGCATGCAACGCAGTCTGCCGGTTCGGTATCGGAGGTTTCAGAAAGCTCCCCGATGGTCACGATGGAAATCGCCTCGTCAAAAGCAAGTGCCTTGCGAAGAGGAAGCTGTTCTGCTTTTTCACGAGTATCAAAATAGGAGACGGAAACCGGCAGATCATCCCAGATCGCCTGGTTGGCCAGCATTTCTGCCTGATGAGCCATTTCCAGAGTCACAGGCGACTGATCCTCCAGTGCGATGTCGATGGTCATGTAATCCTGCCCCATATGAAAACCGTGATTGGCTCCGCCAAAGAGCCGGTAGAAGGCGCCTGAAAGTAAATGTTCCCCGCAGTGACGCTGCATATGTTCGAACCGCCTGTCCCAGTCAAGAATGCAGTGGACTTTGCAGCCTTCGGACAGAATGGTGTAAAGGTCGTTGGTCAGACTTTTTTCAGAAGAAGCAGGCTTTACCGTGTGCCAGATCAGATCGCCGTCTTCCTGTGCGTCCACGACGGAAAATGCAACGTCCTGTGAACCCTGTGAGCTCACCTGGATCACCCCGTGATCTGCACCCTGCCCGCCCCCTTCCGGGAAAAAGGCTGTCTGATCCAGCTGGATCAGATAGCAGGTCTGTGGAGAGGCCTCAGCGGATCCCCCGGCAGGCTGTTTTGCAGAACCCCCGGGAACCTCCGGGGCCGATTTTGCAGTAAGGATGCGGGCATCCCATTCTTTGAGATATGTGTCTATTTGGTATAATTTTGTGGTCATCATAGTTTCGGTACTCCCTTGTCATGAAAACTTGTGAAATCAATAAAAGTTTATATACTGGAGCGAAAAATGTCAAATGATTACTGTTAAAAAGTCATAAATTGTTCTATAATATATTTTATATAACTAATTTGCGGTTCATATCGTATCGAGAGGTTTCGTAAAATCCTTAGTAGGATGAAAGAAAAGAGGTAAGATATGAAACGTAAAATCAGCAATTTCCTGATACTGAGTCTGGTGGTCGGTATGCTGGCAGCAGCTTTTTATCAGGAGGATCTGGCAGGACAGCTTTCATATGTTACAGGACAGCTGGTGGCGGAACAGGAAGAGTTTGTTGTCGTCATCGATCCTGGACATGGCGGTATGGACGGCGGAGCGCAGGCACGCGATGGAACCAGCGAAAAAGATATCAATCTTGCGATCTCAAAAGGATTGCAACGACGGCTGCAGGCTGATGGGATAAAAACTATCCTCACCAGAAACGGCGACGAAGGGCTCTATGAAAAAAATGCAAAGGGCGCGATACGGACACTAAAGACGCAGGATATGAAGCGGCGGAAACAAATCATTGAAGCCTCCGGGGCAGATCTTGCTGTCAGCATACACCTCAACAGCTTTACGCAGGATCCTTCGGTTTGCGGAGCGCAGGTGTTCTATCCTTCTGAAGGGGATCCTGAAGTAGTCGCAGAAAGCAAAGCAGCTGCAAAGATACTTCAGGATGGGTTCAATAAAGATATAAATACACGGAAAGCCAGGGGGGAGATGGGGAAAAACGACGTTTTTCTACTGCGCTGCCCGAGCAGTCCTGTCATTATCGCAGAGTGCGGATTTCTCTCCAATTCGGAGGATTTGCATAATTTAAAAAAAAGAGGTTATCAAGAACAAATCGTAAAAATTTTACATAAGAGCATACGTTCGTATTTGCAGCAAAAAAGCCGCTCAAAAGCCCAATAATACACGGTTTTGTGAATTTATCCACGGATCGTCGTATAAAACGAACAGCTTGTGGATAAAATGGTTTTGAATTTATGTCTTGACAAGAGAAACCGTTGAAAAATAAAGGATTTACAAAAAATAGTTTTCCACAGGCACCCTTGGATAAAATCGTATACAATCTCAGATTTTTTGTGGATAACTTCGTAAACGGCTAAAATCAAGGGGTTGTCTGGCTGTTGAAAAAAGTCGAAGGAAAAAAGAACAAAAGTTAACATAATATTTACGAAAGAGCAGGCGAAAAAAATGTTGAGAGAAAAAATTTTTTATAAAGATGAGCTGCCGGTCAGTGTCATTACAGCTAATATCGTGGACTATCCGTTTCACTTTCACGACGATATGGAGATCGTATATGTTTTGTCCGGAAGCATCATTTTAAAGAGCGGTTATTACACGTATACGCTCAAACAGGGGGACATGTTTATTTTAAATGATCGTGACATGCATAGTCTGGAGCGCACTGACGAAGACAATATGGTCATGATGCTGCAGATGGATCTCAGCTATTTCGAAAGATACTATCCGGATCTGCGGGATCAGTTTTTCGTGGTGGATATGGAAGAAGACAAGGAGGAGAATCTTTCTGTGCTCCGCAATATCATGGCGGAGATCATGATGGAGATCCTGCAAAAAGGGCAGGGCTATGAACATAAGGTCATCGAGAGCACCCACAACCTCATATCCTGTCTGATTTCGGATTTCTGCTATGTTGTGAACGAAGACGGAAAATTTCAGAATGAGACAGGCGGCAAGACCAGCAAGATCCTGGCAGGTCGACTCAACCGCATCATGGATTATATGTATGAAAATTATGAGCGGAAACTGACTTTGAGCGAGATCGCTGAAAATGAGAAATTGAGCATTTACTACCTGTCTCATATCATCAAAGAAGCGACCGGCCTCAGCTTCCAGGATCTCTTGAGTTATATCAGAGTGGAGGAATCAGAGCGGCTGCTGCTGGAGTCCGGCAAGAAGATCGGTGCTATCGCAGAGGAAATGGGCTTTTCGGCGGTACGCTATTATATAAAGCACTTTGAGCAGTGGTTTGGCATGCATCCCCTGGAATACCGGAAGAGATACATGGGAAAATCCATGACGCGGGAGAGCCGTGCAAAATATAAGCGGTGCACTCCGATGGAGATCGAGACGGCGATCCATGCGCTGACGAGAGGTGCATTTACGGAGACAGAGGACAAGCTGGTGCTGAAACCAGTGATTATAGACATTGGTACCGCGGTCGGTGATGACGATAATGGGCAGCCGAAGACTGCGGAGACTTCTGCAAAGGATCCGAAGGAGGCTGGAATTTTCACTATTATGGAACGGAGCGTCAACGATATCCTGGCAGAGCCGTATCATCTTCTGATGGATCTAGGTGAAACAGTCCTGGCCGCTGGAGAAAACTATGTCATCACGGCGGAAGGAACAGACACGAAGGATATAAGCAGACTCAGCATCCTGGTCTACAATTATGATGAAAATGTCGGAAGATCTTTGAGAAAGATCCATACAGAAAACGATTTGCTGCGACTGGTGCGCCATTACGATGATGAAATCGAATTTTTGATCCGATGCAATGGATTTTCGGGGCTTTACCGTATTTACCGGTATCGGATGGATCGGGAAAACCTGGCCAAGAAGCTGACGGATTCACTGAATCCGGAAGGAGGCGCCGGTAAGCGGGATATGCTTATCGGCAGATTGACAGGGGCTCCGACGGTGACGACAAACACGTATACCAGTTCAGATGTTCTTAGCGTAAGAACGACATTCCAGGGCATGGGTGTGGAACTGATCTTAGTAGACCGGATATAAAAACAAGAATAGAAAAAGAGCCGTCAGGCGGAAAATGATACAGGCAGCGTATCGATCCGCCCGGCGGCTCTTTTATATCTGTTCTGTGATGTGCATTTTTTTAATCAGCTATACGCCCATTGCCTCTGCAGCCTCTTTCATTGCCTGAGAGATCGGCAGATGCTGCGGACATTTTTCTTCGCAGGCTTTACAGCCGATACAGTCAGAAGCGTGTCTTCCAGCTGGGATCCATGTTTCGTATTCCAGTTTCGTCGATGGATTCTGCTCGTATACGTTCCAGTCGTTAAAGTAGCGCAGGATCCGCGGGATATCCAGCTTTTGCGGACACGGCATACAGTAGTTGCAGCCGGTGCAGGAGTATTTGATCAGGCGGTTGTATTCGTCGGACACGCGGTCGATGATATCCTTTTCTTCCTGTGTCAGATCAGCAACATGTTCATCGGATAACGTTTTCATGTTTTCCTGCAGTTGTGCTTCGGCGTTCATACCGCTGAGCATCACCGTCACTTCCGGCATGTTTGCCAGCCACTTGAAGGCCCATTCTGCAGGGGTTCTTCTGGTCGGAGCTTCGTCCCAGATCTTCTGCACGGTCGGTGGGACCGCATCAGTGATACGGCCGCCCTTCAGAGGTTCCATGATGACAACCCCCAGACCTCTTTCAGCGGCAGCCTTCAGCCCTTTGACCCCGGCCTGATGATTTTTATCCATGAAGTTGAGCTGGATCTGGCAGAAATCCCAGTCGTAAGCATCAAGTACTTCCAGGAAGAAGTCGTAGGAATCGTGGAACGAGAATCCTATATGACGGATCCTGCCCGCAGCTTTCAGCTCCTCCAGGTAAGGGATCAGGTTCAGTTTCTGCACGCGTTTCCATACACCGCGATCCACGTTGTGGATCAGATACATGTCGATGCAGTCGGTGTCCAGACGTGTCATCTGTTTTTCGAAGATAGTACGCATACCGTCTTCGTCCTTTGCAAACCAGATCGGCATTTTATCGGCGAGAAGGATTTTTTCGCGATATCCGTCCTTCAGAGCCTTCCCCAGGATCTTTTCGCTCTGTCCGTTGTGATACATGAATGCAGTATCCACATAGTTCACACCGCCGTCGATAGCGTCACGGATGATGCGGATCGTTTCTTCTTCTTTCACGGTATCGTTGCTGTCTACGGGCAGTCGCATGCATCCCATGCCCAGCAGCGAAGTTTTTTCATTGATTTTTTTAAAAGTTCTGTACTGCATAGTTAATCTCCTAAAATCACATCGTAGTTATAATTACCAACTCAAAATTTATTATACTGAAAAAGAAAACCCACTTCAATGCGAAATCGCGGAGAAGTGGGAAATTTCTTACTCATCACGGATAAAGTTGAGAAAATCGTCAAAGTCTTCGAAATCGCTTTGCATAAATTCGAAGAGGACAGGTTCCTTGAATTCGTATTTTGCCGTGGCGATGAGAAACGGTGCCAGAGGACTTGCCTTCAGCTGATTTTCCAGGTACCGGATCTCGTGGAGCGTATAGGAGGCGATGATCAGCTGGCCGAAATCCGTCAGATAGTAGATGCCTTTGACGTCATTGCTGAGGCGGAAGACCCGGCTGTTGACATGATCGTTGTTTTTCTTGAATGCCATAAACAGACGACCGTTCTCCTGTTCTGACATGATGGTGTTGAAGCTGATGGTCAATTCACCGATATTGTTCTCCATGTCCTCTTCAGACAGGAGCACTTCATATACGGTGACGAATTCTGGCTTCGCCAGCATCATGGCGGCCTCTGCAGAGCTTACTGCAAAGCCGGAGCAGTGTTTGAGACCAACGATCTTTAGATCTCTGACTATGACGCGGGAAATAATGATTTCGTAGTTCCCTTTCCGCTCAATGAGAGATTCGCAAAGATACGCGGTGGCGCCATCATCGTAGACGTGATCTTTGTCGATGGTATTTTTGCAGAAAGTGGCACCCTTATAACCGGCGTAAATATCCAGATCGAAGTCCCCGGCTGCAAGAAATGCGGCAGCTCTGTGATCCTGCCCGAAGCAGCGCATCAAAAAGTAATTGACTGCCTGATAATCGGATGTGATTTCGCCGCAGATGAGCCGCATGACATCAGTATGTTCATCCGGACTGAGAATAGTGCCCGGCTCCAGCAGGAAGCTGTACTCCCTGTATCCCTTTGGCAAAGGCAGACCGTGGGCTTCGTTGAACATGCGGTAAAATGTCAATATGCCGGAAAGCTGCGGATAACTGATCTCGATTTTTTCTGCCCCCAGGCCTCCTACAAGCGCCTGCTCAGTGGCATCGATCTCAGAATGATCGCTTCCCAGTATTCCGGTATAGGTTTCCAGACCGCTTTCTTCACAGTCGATGTAAAAGAACTGGTGGAAATCCAGCATCTCATCGGTGCCTGAGATACGCCAGTGGGCATACAGTGCCAGGACACCCATGAGTCTTGTATTGGTCACATAGGCGGAAACCAGAAGCTTCTGTTTGGTTTTGATCAGATAAGGGATTCCCCCTTCGATCACGGTTAATTTTGGTTTGCTCAAATGATTTACCTCTCTCTTCTATTCACAATGAGTATACCCTATTTAAAAAAAAATACAAGAGCCAGAAAGTTTCTGCGGGCAGGTATTGACACCTAACCGATTTAATATATATAATAAATACGAAGATTTATAAAACTCCTCATTGAGAGTGGCGGAGGGAATAGGCCCGAAGAAACCCGGCAACCTTGTGCGCAGAATACTGCCGGCGCATATCCTACAGGGACAGCGTTGAAACACGGAAGGTGCTAAATCCTACAGGACAGAAAGACCTGTTCTGAAAAATGAGGAACGATAACAGAAACCTATGCCTCTTTCTGTTTCAGGAAAGAGGTTTTTCATTGTTCCACACAAATACGGATTTTATGAATCGAAAGAAAGTTTTAGTGTGTATCACAGGAGGTATGAAATGAAGAGATTTTTCACATCGGAATCCGTAACAGAAGGACATCCGGACAAGATCTGTGACCAGATCTCAGATGCTATCGTTGATGCGATCATGGCGGAGGATCCGCAGGGTCGTGTGGCAGCAGAAACAACAGTGAATACAGGATATGCTATGATCATGGGAGAAATCAGCACGAGATGCTATATCGATATCCAGAAACTGGCGCGAAAAGTGATCTGTGACATTGGATACGACCGGACAGAATACGGCTATGACGGCAATGTCTGTGCGATCCTGACAGCTATAGACGAGCAGTCTTCCGATATCGCCATGGGTGTTGATAAAGCGCTGGAATATAAGGAGGGCACATTGAACGATGAAAGCGATCCGCTGGAAGAGACCGGTGCAGGAGACCAGGGACTTATGTTTGGTTTTGCCTGCAATGAAACGCCGGAATACATGCCGATGCCGATCGCGCTGGCACATAAACTGGCCAGAAGACTGACTGAGGTGAGAAAAAACGGGACACTGAAATATCTTCGCCCTGACGGAAAGACACAGGTCACTGTAGAATACGATGACGATAAAGTTGCCCGTATCGATACGATCGTCGTTTCCACACAGCACGATCCGGACGTAGAACTGTCCCAGATCAGGGAAGATTTGATCGAGCACGTGATCAAACCGGTAGTGGACGATAAACTGCTGGATAAAGAGACCAGATATTTTATCAATCCGACAGGACGTTTTGTGATCGGAGGACCGCACGGTGACTCCGGACTGACAGGAAGAAAGATCATTGTCGATACATACGGCGGTTATGCGCGTCACGGCGGCGGAGCATTCAGCGGCAAGGATCCTACAAAGGTAGACCGCTCTGCAACATATGCGGCAAGATACGTTGCCAAGAACCTGGTGGCAGCAGGACTGGCTGATAAATGCGAGATACAGATCGCTTATGCCATCGGCGTTGCCAGACCGGTGTCCATCCTTGTGGATTCCTTTGGCACAGGCAGGCTGCCGGATGAGAAGTTGTCAGAACTGGTAGAAAAGCATTTTGATCTGCGGCCTGCAGCGATCATTCGTGATCTGGATCTGAGAAGACCGATCTATCGACAGGTGGCAGCATACGGACACTTCGGGCGTACCGACATCGAGGTGCCGTGGGAGCAGCTTGATAAAGTGGACGCTCTGAGAAAGGAGATTCAGGAATAAAATGGGTGTTAAAGTAGCAAAATTTGGAGGCTCTTCTGTAGCAGATGCGCTGCAGATCGGAAAAATAAAAAATATAATCGAAAATGACCCGGATATCCACTACGTTGTGGTTTCTGCTCCGGGCAAGCGATTTTCGGATGACAGCAAGGTGACGGATCTGCTGTATCTCTGCAAAGCGCACATCGAGCATAATCTGCCGTATCAGCAGATTTTTCAGGTGATCTGCGACCGTTTCATGGCGGTAGAAGTAAACCTGGGTGTGAATGTGGGATTAAAAGAAGCATTTGAAGAAATCCGCAAGAATCTGGAAGCTGGAGCTTCCGCAGATTATATCGCAAGCCGCGGCGAACATCTCAACGCGATGCTGATCGCCGCTTATCTGGGATTTGATTTTGTTGATTCTTCCCGCATCGTCCGCTTTGATGAAAAAGGAAGATTCATGGAAGATCTGACCAACAAGGAGATCGCAGAAGAACTGAAGCATCATGAAAGAGCTGTTATTCCGGGATTCTACGGTGCGAAAGTGGACGGTACCATTAAGACGTTCTCCCGTGGGGGCTCTGATATTACAGGAGCGCTGGTGGCAAGAGCTGTTGGTGCAGATGTTTATGAAAACTGGACAGATGTATCAGGATTCCTGATGGCGGATCCGAGGATCGTCAAGGATCCGAAACCCATCAGCACAGTTTCCTATAAAGAACTGAGAGAGCTTTCCTACATGGGAGCATCGGTCCTTCATGAGGATGCGATCTATCCGGCTCGTATCGCTAATATCCCGATCAATATCAGAAACACCAACGAACCGGAAAATCCGGGAACGATGATCACTTCGGAACCGGCTAAGCTGGAAGAAGGACAGATCATCGCAGGGATCGCCGGAAGCAAGGACTTTACCGTAATCACCATGTACAAGGCACTGCTCAGCAGTGAACGTGGATTTATCCGTAAAATGTCCGGCGTACTGGAAGATTTCGATATTCCGATCGAGCATATCCCAAGCGGCGTGGATACGCTGTCAGTCGTTATTTCAAACAAGCAGCTGGGCGGAAAGCTGGAAGATATACTGGATGAATTCGAACGTCAGCTGAAACCTGATCATATGGAAGTTTCCGATGATATCGCTCTGATCGCTACGGTAGGTGCCGGCATGTCGCTGCGTACAGGAGTTTCTGCAAAGCTCTTTACAGCATTGGCTGAGAAAAAGGTCAATATTCGCATGATCGACCAGGGATCCAGCGAGATGAATATCATCGTTGGAGTTGAGAACAAAGACTTTGAGAAAGCCATTCGAGCGATTTACGGAGCCTTTGTTTCCTAACGGAAATGGGGAGGTCAAAGTGTTAAAAGAATTGATTTTGATCTGCTACCTGCTTTGCATCATACTCTGCGTGTCAGGGCTGACCATTGCAATGCTGGTAAATCGAAAAAATAAAAAAGGGATCAGTAAAAACCTGGCTTTTTTCCTGATGGGGATCCTGGTGATCTGCTGCTACGACATGGCGATCTATTACAGTGACTATGTGCTGGGGATATTCAGCAATTTAAAAGTCCTGAGGATCGGAAGCTGTCTGATAGCAGGAACGCTGTATCTGTGGACGGATCTGCAGGATCGGATCATCAAAAGAGAGGCGCTGTCCATGCTGGATAAGCTGGTAAAACGGTATCAGCTTTTTTACATGGTGCTCTGGCTTGTGCTGACATTTACCATGAGCATCGAGCAGTTCTATGCTTTCAAATGGCTGCTGCTTGCTACGGATATTATGCTGATCATAGCTTCGATCACGGTCTGCGTGGGACATATCATCTATGCTTCCACAGCAGGCAAAAAGGAAGCTTTGTATTATATCATCAGTGTGACCACGATGGTGATCTGGAACTATATTTCCTATTTTTGGGGAGAAACATCTGTATACTGGGGCAACAGCAAGTTTATCAGGGAACCGCTGGATCTTACGGTCGTGCTCTGGCTGGGTATCAGCCTTGTGACCATGTTCTACGAGTATAAGATGGATTTCGTTCCGGAGTTTTTCAATAAAGAACCAGAGGAAGAAAAACACAAAAAAAATCTGCAGGAACGGATCGATGAGGTTTGCGTGGAATATAAGCTGACACCGCGGGAAAAAGAGTTCATTGAACTGATTTACAGCGGTAAAAGCAATAAGGAGATCGCAGAGATCCTGTTCCTGTCAGAAAGTACTGTTAAAACACATATTTATAATATTTTCAGAAAGATGAATGTAAAGAGCCGAGTCGGCGTAATTTACATCGTAAACGAAGAAAACGAAGATGAATTGCCGCGGCACTAAGCAGTTGCGGCAATTATTTTTTTATAATTCGTTTCTTTTGTCATGATCACGCTGTAACCCAGGTCAGCGATCCACCACACGCCGAACGTCAGAAGGCACAGCAGAAGCTTGCAGGCGAAGACGCTTACACCGCCCTGATACAGTCTGTCAATGCCGATGATACCGAGAAAAATAGATAAAACCAGAGCTACAACAGGGTTTTTAAAGGAAACCTTGTTCTGCAGCTGGCTGTCATTTTCCATAAGTGTCTGTACTTCTTCCACGTGCTCTTTTCCTATGTATTTTGCAAGAGTATTTGCATCCATTCTATTTAGTCCTCCTTCAAATGGTGTCTAATGATTGATGTAGCAATTCTATCAAAGAAAACGAAAGACGTAACTCCGTCAATAGTCGTATTTATGCAGAGACAATATACGAAAAAAGGGTGAAACCGTCTAGTACTATAAGTATTAGACCCTTATTTTTTCAAGGGAAAGCGGTCTAATCCTGTATTCAGTGTTTCTTTTTATGGAAGAATCAGGTATACTTATAGGATACTGATTTAAAAGAATCAAAAGGGCATACAGGGAGGAAAGGGTTTTTATGAGCAGTCAAATGGCTTTAGATATTGTTGTCGTGGTAGTTCTGATCTCGTTTTCGGCATACTTCTCAGCAACGGAGACCGCATTTACTTCGGCGAACCGGATCCGAATGAAGAACATGGCCGGGGATGGAAACAAAAAAGCGGAGCGGGTGCTGCGCCTGCTTTCGGATTACGACAAGCTTCTTACGACGATCCTGGTGGGCAACAATATCGTGAATATCGGTGTTACGGCATTCGTTACCGTGATCTGTGTCGATTTATTCGGTGCAAAGGGACCGACCATCGCCACGCTTTTCGTAGCGGTAGTCGTGCTGCTCTTCGGAGAAATCACGCCGAAGAGTGTCGCAAAGGAAAAGGCAGAGAATTTTTCTATGGTATCTGCTCCGTTTATCACTTTTCTGACGACGATTTTAACACCTGTTAACTTTCTCTTCACAAAATGGAAACAATTCATTGCTAAAATATTTAAGTTCCATGAAAATGAAGGGATCAGTGAAGATGAACTGATGATCATGGTGGAAGAAGCGGAAGAAGGCGGAAGTCTTTCCAGAGAACACGGCAAGCTGATCGAAAATGCAATAGCGTTCGATCACTTGACAGCAGAAGACGTTATGACACCAAGACCGAAGATCGAAGCAGTTGAGATCGACTGCCCGCTGGATGAGCTGGCAGGGATTTTCCGCAGGACGGGACTTTCGCGGCTTCCGGTGTATGAGGAAGATATCGACAAGATCATCGGTGTGATCAATCAGAAAGATTTTCATAACTATCTGGCATGGACGGGCAAGAATCTGTCAGATTACGTGATGCCGGTGGCTTTCGTCAGCACGACGATGCGTGTTTCGGATCTTTTGCGTAAAATGCAGCAGATGAAGATCCATATGGCTGTCGTGATCGATGAGTACGGCGGGACGGAGGGCCTGGTGACCATGGAGGATATCATAGAAGAGCTGGTCGGTGAGATCTTCGACGAACACGATGTGGTGATATCTCAGGATATCATGCCGCTGCAGAACGGCAGCTTCCGAATCAAGGGAGAAGCCAATATCAGCAAGGTATTCGACTATTTCGATATAGAAGAGGAAGTTCAGGAAGCTAATACAGTCAACGGCTGGGTAGTGATGCAGCTTGACCGGCTTCCGCGTAAAGGCGACCAGTTTGAAACGATCGTGGATGGAAAACGACTGTCTGTTAAGGTGACGAAAGCAGATGATAGACGGGCGAAAGAAATAAATTTGATGGTAGAGGAACTGCAGGAGGAAGACCTGTGATTCCAGAAAGGGGAACGATAGATGAGTCTTATGGAAAAAATCTTTGGAGACCTGAATGAAAAGGAAGTAAAAAAAGTCTCCAAAATCGCGGACAAGGTCATGGCCTATGATGAAGAATATCAGAAGCTGACAGACCAGGAGCTGCGGGACAAGACACAAGAGTTTAAAAAACGGATCCAGGAAGGTGAAACACTGGACGCACTGCTGCCGGAGGCCTTTGCAGTATGCAGAGAGGGCGCATGGCGGAGCCTGGGGATGAAGCACTTCTATGTGCAGGTCATCGGCGGGATCGTACTTCATCAGGGCAGGATCTCGGAAATGAAAACCGGTGAAGGTAAAACACTGGTGGCAACGCTGCCGGCTTACCTCAACGCACTGGAAGGAAAAGGCGTTCACGTCGTTACGGTCAACGATTATCTGGCGAAGCGTGATATGGAATGGATGGGAAAGCTCTATACGTTCCTGGGGCTTACAGTAGGCTGTGTGATCCACGGCATCACCGAGGAAGAGCGGCGTGCGGCGTACAACGCAGACATCACTTATGGAACCAACAACGAATATGGATTTGATTACCTGAGAGACAACATGGTGATCTACAAGGAAGACATGATGCAGCGGGAACTGAACTACGCCATCATCGACGAAGTGGACTCCATCCTCATCGATGAAGCCAGAACACCGCTGATCATTTCCGGTAAAGGTGACAAGTCCACGGATATGTACACCAAGGCGGATGGCTTCGTTCGGACGTTGAAAAAGGATGATGACTTTACTGTAGAAGAAAAGGACAAACAGATCTCTTTGACGGAAGACGGAGTAGCCAAGTGTGAAGCTTACTTCAACGTAGAGAACTTTTCCGATCCGGAAAACATGGAAATCAACCATCACGTGCTGCAGGCACTGAAAGCGCGTAACATGATGAAGCGGGACGTGGATTACATCGTAAGAGACGGTGAGGTAATCATCATCGATGAATTTACCGGTCGTATGATGTTCGGAAGACGCTACAGCGACGGACTGCATCAGGCCATCGAAGCCAAGGAACATGTACTGGTACGCTCGGAGTCAAAAACCCTGGCGACTATTACTTTGCAGAATTATTTTCGTATGTACCAGAAACTGTCCGGCATGACCGGTACGGCAAAAACGGAAGAAGGAGAATTCCGGGACATCTACAACATGGACGTCGTGGTGATCCCGACCAATAAGCCGATTGCCCGTAATGATCTGAAGGATGCTGTTTATGCGACGGAGCATGGCAAGTACAAGTCGATCGTAGATGCAGTGGAATCGGCTCACAAAAAAGGACAGCCGGTGCTGGTAGGTACCATTTCTATCGAAAAGTCCGAGCTGATCGCAACTATGCTCCGCAAACGGGGCATTAAGGATTTTAATATCTTAAATGCAAAGCATCATGAAAAGGAAGCGCAGATCATCGCACAGGCAGGTCGTCTTGGAGCGATCACGATCGCTACCAACATGGCGGGAAGAGGTACCGACATCATTCTGGGCGGCAACCCGGAATTTGAAGCCAAGAAAGCTATGGAGCAGGAAGGCTATGATGAGGATGCTATCGCTTTTGCAACCAGCTTCGTACAGAGCGAAGACAAAGAGCTTTTGCAGGCACGTAAACGGTTTAATGAGCTTCACGAGCAGTTCAAGGAAGAACGCCGGGAAGAGCAGGCGCAGGTGCGGGAGCTTGGCGGATTGTTTATCGTTGGTACAGAACGTCATGAATCAAGACGTATCGACAACCAGCTGAGAGGTCGTTCCGGAAGACAGGGAGACCCGGGCCAGACCCAGTTCTGCATTTCCATGGAAGACGATTTGATGCGTCTGTTTGGCGGCGACAGGATGCAGGCGATCGTACAGCGTCTTGGTGTGGAAGAAGATGAAGCGATCGAATCCGGTGTGGTGACGCGGCAGATCGAAAATGCACAGAAGAAAGTGGAAGGCAAGAACTTCTCCATTCGTAAATACGTACTGCAGTACGATAACGTTATGAACAAGCAGCGTGAGATCATATACGGAGAACGTAAAAAAGTACTGTTCGGTGAGGATCTGACGGAAGATCTGGAAGCTATGACCCATGAACTGATCGACAATGTGACCGATCCTGTCGTGATGGCTTCGAAATATCCGGAAGAATGGGATTTCGAAAGCCTGAACAAAGGACTGAAAAAGATCGCACCGGCCTTTGAAGATCTGGTATTTGATGAAGAAACGCTGGCTGACATGGACGCCGAGAGCCTGAAAGCAGGCCTTTACGAGGACTTTGCAGATCTCTATAAAGCCAAAGAAGAGGAGATCGGAGCGGACAAGCTGAGAGAAGTAGAGCGGATGATCCTGATCCGTGTCGTAGATAATAAGTGGATGGATCACATCGACGCCATGGATCAGTTAAAGAGTGGAATCGGTCTGCGTGGACTGGGCGGACAGGATCCTGCTGCTGCCTATGCGCAGGAAGGCTTCGATATGTTCGAAATGATGATCAACGGCATCAAGGAAGAGTTCGTCAAGTTCTGCTACAATGTTACGGTGCAGACCACGACGCAGCGTAAGAACGTTCTGGGATCGGGGGAAGGTCGCAAGGACGAGTATGAGGACAAGCCGATGGAGGCAGGCGGACAGCAGGTCCCTGATCAGGCTGCAGTGCCGAAGCGGGAACATAAACAGGAAACCGTTCGCAGAGACGCACCGAAGGTTGGCAGAAACGATCCGTGTCCATGTGGAAGCGGCAAGAAATACAAGCACTGCTGCGGCAGAAATCAGTAGGCGCCTGCGCAGACTGAAGCATAAGATAGAAACAGAAAAGGATGTGAATGTATGCAGATCGATGAGATCAAGGCACAGCTGCCTGCTTTGCAGAGCATGCTGAAAGAGGCAGGTGAGTCCCTTTGACCCGGCTGGGTTAAAGGAAAAGCTGACCTCCATTGAAGAGGAAATGAACAAGCCGGGCTTTTGGGATGATCCCGAGAGTGCGCAGAAGTATATGAAAGAAAAGAAGTCCATCGAAGGCAAGCTGGGAGAGCTGGATCATCTTGGTTCGCAGCTTGAGGATCTGGAAGTCCTCGTGGAAATGGCAGAGGAAGAACCGGATGAATCCCTGACGGAGGAGGCGGCAGGATCCTGCAAAGAAATTTCCGATGCGCTGGAAGCTCTGAAGCTCAGGACTTTGCTGGACGGTAAATATGATCAGAACAATGCCATCGTCTCCGTTCATGCGGGAGCAGGCGGAACGGACGCTCAGGACTGGGCAGAAATGCTGTTCCGCATGTACACCAGATGGTGCGAGAAAAAAGGATATAAATCGAAGCTGATCGATATGCAGGAAGATACAGAGGGCGGTATCAAGAGTGCGACTCTGCTGGTGGAAGGAGAAAACGCTTACGGATATCTGAAAAATGAGAAGGGTGTTCACCGGCTGGTGCGTATTTCGCCATTTGATTCTTCCGGCAGAAGACACACATCGTTCGCATCGCTGGATGTGATCCCGGAAATCGATGAGGATCTGGATGTGGAGATCGATCCGGATGATCTGAGGATCGATACGTTCCGTTCCAGCGGGGCAGGCGGTCAGCACGTCAACAAGACGGATTCGGCTATCCGGATCACCCACCTGCCGACCAATATCGTGGTGACGTGCCAGAACGAACGATCCCAGCACCAGAACAAGGATACAGCGATGAAACTGCTGAAATCCAAGCTGCTGGAACTGAAAGAGCAGGAGCATAAAGAAAGTCTGGATGAACTGAAGGGTGATTATAGCCAGATCACCTGGGGAAGCCAGATCCGTTCGTATGTTTTCCATCCATACACCATGGTCAAGGATCATCGAACGGGTGCCGAAGTCGGCAATGTCAACGCCGTGATGGACGGCGACCTGGATTACTTTATCAATGAAAACTGAAGCAGAAGGAGTAGGCATATGAATATCATTGAAGTGCTCGCAAAAGAATTTGGGCTGAAGCAGTCGCAGGTGGAGCAGACGGTCAATCTGATCGACGAAGGCAACACCATCCCATTCATCGCTCGTTACAGAAAGGAAGCGACCGGCGGACTTTCCGACGTGGTGCTCCGTGATCTGGACGAACGGCTGACATACCTTCGAAATCTGGAGGAGAGAAAAGAAGAGGTCATCCGCCTCATCGAAGAGCAGGACAAGCTGACCGATGAACTGGCGAAAGAGATCCGCAAGGCTGAAGTTTTGCAGCGCGTGGAAGACCTTTATAAACCATACAAAAAGAAGAAGGCGACCCGTGCCTCCAAGGCCAGAGAAAAGGGTCTGGCGCCTCTGGCGGAGATCCTTTGGGCACAGAAGGAAGAGTCCGGAAGCCCGCTGGATGCTGCAAAGGATTTTGCAGACGCGGACAAAGGCGTGGAGTCGGCGGAGGAAGCTTTGCAGGGAGCATGCGATATCATCGCGGAACGTATTTCCGATGATCCGGAACTGACGGCAGCTGTCCGGGAGAAAACGGAGCATACCGGGATCATCCGCACAGAAGCAGTGGACAGCGAAGAAAAGACTGTGTACGAAATGTATTACGATCACAGCGAAGGGATCGATAAGATCCCGAATCACCGGATCCTGGCCATAAACCGCGGAGAAAAAGAAAAGAAGCTGAAAGTCAAGGTAGTGACCGATGCGGAGAAGATGGAAAACCTTCTGTCGGGCAGCATTATTACTAACGAAAAGTCGATCTATAAAGAACTTCTCGGCGATACCGTTGCAGATGCCTACAAGCGTCTGATGGCACCGTCTGCGGAGCGTGAAATGCGTAATATGCTGACGGAACGGGCAGAAAAAGAAGCGGTCAAGGTCTTTGCAAAGAACACAGAAAAGCTGCTGATGGTGCCACCGGTAAAGGGAGCACGGATCATCAGCATCGACCCGGGATACCGGACTGGCTGCAAAGTGGCTGTCCTCAATGAAACAGGAAAGCTGCTTGCTTATACGACGGTATTTCCGACGGAACCGAAAAAAGATATAAAAGGAACGGAAGCCGTGCTGAAAAAGCTGGCAGAAAAGTTCCGCATCAATACCATCGTCATCGGCAACGGGACGGCGTCCCGCGAAACGGAAGAAGTAGTGGCGGAGTTCATTCGCAAGAGCGGGCTCGATATCCATTACACCATCGTCAATGAAGCGGGAGCATCGGTGTACTCGGCGTCCAAGCTGGCGACGGAAGAATACCCGGATCTGGATGTAACGGTGCGTGGAGCCATGTCGCTGGGACGCCGTCTTCAGGATCCGCTGGCAGAGCTGGTGAAGATCCCGACCAAAAGCATCGGTGTGGGGCAGTACCAGCACGACATAAACCAGGGGCTTTTAGAAAGTGCCCTGGATCATGTAGTGGAAGACTGTGTAAACAGAGTCGGAGTCGATCTTAATACGGCATCTCCGTCGCTGCTTGCTCATGTGGCAGGCATCAACATGGGGATCGCTCGCAACATCGTGGCATACAGGGAAGAAAACGGTGTGTTCAAAGATCGAAAAGAACTGAAGAAGGTCGCCAAGCTCGGAGAAAAAACCTTTAATCAGTGCGCAGGATTTATGCGGATCTCGGACGGGAAGAATCCGCTGGACAGCACATCGGTACATCCGGAATCGTACAAGGCTGCAGAAGCCATGCTGGAGAAGCTGGGCATCGACAAGGCTCAGCTGGGACGCGGCGGCGTTGCAGAACTGGATGACAGGATCTGGGATCATTACGGGGAAACTGCAAAGAAGGAACAGCCTAAGACGCGTGCCAAGGGTCTTGGCGCGCTGGCGCAGTTGACAGCACAAGATAAGAAACCAAAACGTAACATGAAAAAAGCTGTGGAGAAGATGGCACAGGAGCTGGAAATCGGTGTACCGACTTTGACGGATATCATAGAAGAAGTGAAAAAACCGGGTCGCGATCCGCGTGAGGATGCTCCGGCAGTAATCTTCCGAAACGATGTGCGATCTTTTGACGACCTGAAAGTGGACATGGAACTGGAAGGGACAGTTCGAAATGTAGTGGATTTTGGAGCATTTGTAGACATCGGTGTAAAGAACGATGGTCTGGTGCATATTTCCGAAATGAGCAGCAAATATATCAAGCATCCGATGGATGTAGTATCGGTCGGTGATACGGTCAAAGTTCGGATCATTAAGATCGATCCTGAAAAACAGAAGATCGGGCTTTCCATGCGCATGAACAAGTCTTAGCAAAAATGGCTGCAGGACTTGCGGATACTGGACGGACGGTGTCCGGGAGCACAAGGGAAAAAGGGCTTTGTATACAGTATTTATAAAATACATACTTGTATTGGAATTGGAGATATGTTAAGATTTCTTCGGTGACGTTAATTGGCGTCATTATGTCGTTTAAGGAAAAGGAGAGACACAATATGGGAGCCATATTAGATTCGTTTGTGAACCTGTGGCATGATACAGGAATCGCGAACTTCAACTATCAAAACGGAATAATGATCATTGTATCGTTCATTTTCTTATACCTGGCAATTCGTAGAGGCTTTGAACCATTGCTTCTCGTACCGATCGCCTTTGGTATGCTGCTCTCGAATCTGCCGGTAACCGGTATCTTCATTGAGCATTTCGAACTGACAAGCTCTGATCAGCTGTCGGATGCAGGGGTACTGACGGTATTTTATCTGATGAAGCCGATCCTGCCGTCCCTGATATTCCTGGGAGTTGGTTCCATGACCGACTTCGGACCGCTGATCGCAAACCCGAAATCATTGATCATGGGTGCGGCTGCGCAGTTCGGTATATTCTTCGCATTTTTCGCAGCTATCGCTCTTGGCTTCAATGCACAGGAGGCTGCTTCCATCGGTATCATCGGTGGTGCTGACGGCCCGACAGCGATTTATCTGACAAGTAAACTGGCAGATCACCTGTTAGGACCTATCGCAGTAGCTGCTTACTCTTATATGGCTCTGGTTCCTGTAATCCAGCCGCCGATCATGAAGGCGCTGACTACGGAACACGAAAGACAGATCAAGATGGAACAGCTGAGAGTCGTATCTCAGAGAGAGAAGATCCTGTTCCCGATCGCTGTAACTACAGTAGTAGTTCTGCTTCTGCCGTCTGCAGCTCCGCTGGTTGGTATGCTGATGCTGGGCAACCTGTTCAAGGAATGCGGCAGAACTGGCAGACTGGCTGACACAGCTGGAAACGCTCTGATGAACATCCTGGTAATCCTGCTGGGTACCTGCGTTGGAGCATCTGCAACAGGACAGACTTTTATCACAGCTTCCACACTGAAGATCGTAGTACTGGGTGTCTGCGCATTCGCAGTAGGTACGGCTGGTGGTGTTCTGATCGCTAAGCTGATGAACGTTCTGACTGGCGGTAAGATCAACCCGCTGATCGGTTCCGCAGGTGTATCTGCAGTACCGATGGCAGCTCGTGTATCCCAGATCGAAGGACAGAAAGCAAATCCGTCAAACTTCCTGCTGATGCATGCTATGGGACCTAACGTAGCAGGTGTAATCGGTTCGGCAGTTGCGGCATCGGTAATGCTGTCTATGTTCGGTGGATATTAAACCGAAATAATAGTTTTGTGTAAATTGAAATCTCTAAAATCATTTTTATACACCACGAAAATCGAGTGTTCTTCGGAACACTCGATTTTTCCATATAGAACAGGAGCGTTATATGAAAAGATTTGATACAGTATTGTTTGATTTTGATGGAACGATAATGAATACCAACGAGGTGATCCTTCGCTCATGGCAGCATACATTTCAGACCATAGAGCATCGTGATGAGGATGTGGCGAAGATCATAAAGACATTTGGGGAACCGCTGGAAGTGACGATGAAAAAATTCTTCCCGGATGTGCCAGTAGATGAGGCTGTTGAGATTTACAGAAGCTATCATCGTGACAATTTTGGTGATCTGATTACGGTGTTTCCCGGCATGAAAAATCTTTTGCGCCAGGTAAAGGAACGCGGTGAAAAGACCGGTCTTGTGACATCAAGACTGGCTTATACGACCAAGCAGGGACTGGAGAAATATGATTTAAAAGACTACTTTGATGTGGTGGTCACAGCGGAAGATACGAAAAAACACAAGCCGGATCCGGAACCGGTCAATATCGCTTTGAAAAAACTTCATTCCCTGCCGGGGAATTCCATTATGCTTGGAGATACCATGTTCGATATCCTCTGTGCGAAAAACGCCGGCGTTACATCTGTACTGGTAGGATGGTCGTTGGCGTTAAAGTCAGGAGACGACTTCGGAGAAGATGCGCCGGATCATGTGATTCGGAAGGCAGCGGAACTGCTGGAGCTGCTTTAGCCGTAAACTGGCAGAAATCGTATTATGATATAAGATAAGGAAATCATGAATTCCCAGATCGTGAAAAAAGAGAGCTTGATTTGGATTTTTTGTTGCTTGAGAGCTACGCTCCCATTCATGAATTCCCATTTTGAAAAATAGAACAGCAAGATGGGAACTGTTTTGCAACTTATTTACAGTACAGAGAAAGAGAGTTCCCAAACAAATAGTTTTTATGTGGTTTTAGGCATTATAATAACCGCAGCAGATTGATTTTGTAATATTTGCAGCGTGGAACTTCCCATATGGTCTTAAAAAAATCAAACCTGGGAATTCATAGTCCAAAAAAATATCGGCGTTGAGCGACTAGTTCCCAGTTGGAACAGATAATTTCCAATCTGGGAATTCATAATACTTCGCATCATATCTCGCATCCTGTCCGTGCAGCACCCGGCGGTACGTTCCAGATTCGGGTGTATTGACTTTTTAATAGAAGTGCGGTATTATATAAATACTTTGACAATCAAAGTATTTGAAATCAAAACAAATAGAAAGGGCAACCATGGGAATTAAAATCATCGGCACAGGGAAATACCTGCCGGAAAAAGTTATTACCAATGAAGATATCTCGCAGCACGTGGATACCAGTCACGAATGGATCCTAGATCGAACCGGGATCGAACAGCGAAGGATCGCAACGACAGAAAGCTCGCTGGACATGGCGGCGGCTGCTGCGGAGCAGGCTTTGCAGGGAATCGATAAGGATTCCATCGGCCTTGTTGTTGTAGCAACTATCACGCCGGACAACATCACCCCGAGCATGGCCGCAATGGTGAAGAAAGAGCTGGGACTGGAACGTGCCATCGCTTTTGACATCAATGCAGCGTGCAGTGGATTCGTATACGGGCTTTGGATCGCAGAGTCACTCATGAATACAGCACTTTCTCAGTATAGCAAGGATGGAGCCCCAAAACGGGCGCTGGTCATTGGAACGGAACGACTGACGAGAGTTACCAACTGGGAGGACAGGGAAACCTGCATCCTCTTTGGGGACGGAGCAGGGGCGGCCGTACTGGAAAGCGATGAAAACGAACGGGGTATATTAAGTACATATATTAAGAACTACGATGATGTGAAAGGTGCGATCAAGTGTAAGGCCAATTACATCAACCCTCCTTTCTGGGAGGATGACCTGACACCGCAGCCCCTTTTCATGAAAGGGCGGGCAGTCTTCAAGTTCGCAGTGAACGCTATCGATGAAGTAACGAAGGGGGCACTGGAAGAAGCAGGTCTGACCTGCGATGATGTAGACTGGTTCGTGCTTCACCAGGCTAACGGCAGGATCATCCAGGCGGCGGCACAGAAACTTGGTCAGCCGATCGAGAAATTTCAGATCAGTATCCAGGACGGGGGAAATGTTTCCTCCGCAACAGTCCCGATGGCATTATATGATCTGAATTTAACCCAAAAGATGAAAAAAGGTGATATAATAGCGTTAGTAGGTTTTGGCGGCGGGCTTTGTGCAGCCGCGGCAATTATAGAATGGTAATACCGGTAATAGTAACAGGAGGTAATTATGATCAATGTTTGTGAGATCTTAGGAACGGAGTATCCCATCATCCAGGGAGCTATGGCACGGATCGCAGAATGTAATCTGGCGGCTGCTGTAAGCAATGGCGGGGGCCTTGGCATTATCGCATCCGGTGGCGAAAGCGCTGACTGGCTGAGGGATCAGATCGCGAAAGTAAGAGAGATGACAGACAAGCCTTTTGGCGTAAATATCATGCTTCTGGCGGATAATGTGGAGGAACTGATCGATGTCGTATGCGAAGAAAAAGTACCGGTGGTAACGACAGGAGCAGGAAATCCGGGAAAATACATTGCTAAAATGAAGGAGGCAGGCATCAAGGTCGTACCTGTAGTAGCGAATCTGGCACTGGCGACGAGAGTAGAAAGAGCCGGCGCAGATGCAGTTGTGGCAGAAGGAACAGAAGCAGGCGGACATATCGGTGAGACGACTACCATGGCATTAGTTCCGCAGATGGTGGATGCGCTTGATATCCCGGTTATCGCAGCCGGCGGTATCGCAGATGGAAGAGGGATCGCAGCAGCATATATGCTGGGAGCACAGGGCGTTCAGGTAGGAACCCGGTTCCTGGTGGCCAACGAATGTATCGTGGCACAGGGGTACAAGGATGCCATCATCAAAGCAAAGGACTCCTCCACGGTAGCAACAGGCCGGAGCACGGGACATCCGGTGCGTATCATAAAAAACAAACTGGCTAGAAAGATCCTTTCTCTGGAAAAACAGAATGCTCCGGAAGAAGAAATCAATCAGTTATGTACGGGAACACTGGCAGCCGCTGTGCGGGACGGAGATTCCGACAACGGCAACATCATGTCGGGACAGATCGCAGGTCTGGTGAAAAAGGAACAGCCTGCAGCAGAGATCATAGAAGAGATGTTCAAGGAGGTAGAAGAGATTTATGAAGATAGGAATCGTATTTGCAGGGCAGGGCGCACAGTATAGCGGTATGGGAAAGGATCTGTATGATTCTTACCCGCAGGCAAAAGAAATTTTCGATCTGGCGGGAGACCAGATCAAGGAATGGTGTTTCGAGGGCGATGCGGAGACTTTAAAACAGACTCACGTGACACAGCCGACAATCTACACTGTAAGCATGGCAGCCTATAAAGCGCTGCTGGCAGAACTGGAAAAGAACGGGCTTTCCGACAAGCTGGAGATCGATGCAGTAGCTGGATTCAGCCTGGGAGAATACTCTGCACTGACGGCTGCAGGGGTGATACCGAAGATCAGCGAAGGCGTAGAGATCGTAGCACAGAGAGGAACTCTGATGCAGGAGGCTGGACGTGATGAAGACGGCAACGCCAAGGGAACCATGGCGGCAGCACTGGGTAAAAGGGAAAAGATCCTGGATCTGGTGGAGCAGGCAAGAGAAGATGGTATCCTGGAAGGCGTAAACTTCAACTCTCCGAAGCAGACTGTCGTAGCCGGAGACAAGGCAGCTGTAGCACGCTTTGCAGAACTGGCGAAAGAAAACAGGATCAAAGCGATCCCCCTCAGCGTCAGCACGGCATTTCACAGCCCTATGATGATCCCGGCTGCAGAAAAGCTGAAGGACGTATTGCGTCAGGCAGAACTGAAAATGCCGGAAATCACCGTATATGCCGATGTGACTGCTGACGACATCATGAAAGATTATGATGGCGGAGATCTGAAAGACTATCTGGTGGAAATCATGGCGAAACAGGCTATGAGCCCGGTTTACTGGGAGGAGATCATCAGAAGATTCGAGGCAGACGGCGTAAAAGCTATCATTGAAGTCGGTCCGGGAACGACTCTTTCCGGATTGACGAAAAAAACGTGTAAGGAAATCGCTGCGCTCAACGTGGAGAACGTGGAAACTTTGCAGGAAACTATCGCGCAGTTGAAAGAACTGGTTTAAGAAAGAGAAGGTAGAGATATGTTACAGGGAAAAACAGCGGTCATTACAGGTGGAGTAAGAGGAATCGGCAAGTGCATCGCAGAGACGTTCTGTAAGAATGGCGCCAATGTGATCATCTGTGATATCAGCAGCCCGGAAGCAGCAGCTAAGACGGAAGAAGAATTAAAAGCATATGGCACGAGAGTGCGGATGTACAACGGCGATATCACTGATCCGCAGACAGCGGAAAACATCGCCCAGATCATCAAGGACGAGTTCGATAAAAAAGTGGATATCCTTG
The DNA here is from genome assembly GCF_014306095.1 of Lentihominibacter faecis. GTDB lineage: Bacteria > Bacillota > Clostridia > Peptostreptococcales > Anaerovoracaceae > Lentihominibacter > Lentihominibacter faecis. Next base: position 24,643 of record NZ_JACRWC010000048.1, on the reverse strand, counting down.
TAAACAATGCAGGGATCACCAATGACAAGCTGATGATCAAGATGAAGCCGGAAGAATTCACTAAAGTGATCGATGTAAACCTCAATGGTGCATTCTATATGACGAAAGCTATTTCTGCGCTGATGATCAAACAGAGAAGCGGATCCATCATCAGCATGTCTTCCGTATCAGGCCTTAAGGGAAATCCGGCACAGGTCAACTACAGTGCGTCCAAGGCAGGTCTGGTAGGTATGACTCTTTCCGCTGCGAAGGAACTGGGCAGAAGAGGTATCCGTGTAAACGGCATTGCGCCGGGATTCGTAGAAACGGATATGACGGCCGTTCTGACCGATGAACAGAAGAGCCATGCAGCTCAGAATATCAGCATGCAGAGACTGGGACAGCCGCAGGATATCGCCAATACAGCACTGTATCTGGCATCTGATCTCAGCACATATGTAACAGGACAGATCATTGCCGTAGACGGCGGACTGATCATGTAAAAATTGACCGTTTAAGAGATGAGAGAGACAAAAACGAGTATTTGGGGAGGAAAAAATCAAATGGAAAAGAGAGTAGTTGTGACCGGGATCGGCGTGGTATCTCCGGTTGGAAATAATGTGGACGCCATGTGGGAGTCTATCAAGGCTGGAAAGCACGGTATCGCGGAGATCACCAGATTCGATCTGGAAGGTCACAAGGTGACGCTGGCTGCGGAAGTCAAGGATTTCGATTTTGGCGACAAGAGAGCTGCCAGGAGACTGGATATCGCAGACCAGTATGCGCTGGCAGCTGCCAGAGAAGCTGTTGAAGACAGTGGGATCGTCAGCGGCGAAAACGTGGATCCGGATCGTTTCGGCATATACGGAGGCACGGGTATCGGCGGCATTTCCACCATGGAACATGAAGTAGAAAAGTGCGTGAAGAAGGGCAATCTGGCCAGAGCATCCGCACTGCTGGTCCCGATGATGATGCCTAATGCGATCGCAGGGAATATCTCCATGGAATTCAATGCGAAAGGCGTCAGCTTCGGTATCGTTTCTGCATGTGCAGCAGGTACGCACAATATAGGAGAAGCTTACAGAAATATCAAGCACGGATATAACGACGTTGTTATGGCAGGCGGTGCAGAATCCGTTCTGGCTCCGGTATCCTTCTCCGGCTTTGCCAATATGACAGCCATGAACACGACAACAGATCCGGACAGAGCTTCCATCCCGTTCGACGTGGAACGAAGCGGATTCATCCTGGGCGAGGGCGCAGGATTCCTGATCCTGGAAGAACTGGAACACGCTAAAAACAGAGGTGCTAAGATCTACGGTGAAATCGTAGGATACGGTGCCACCTCCGATGCATATCACATCACGTCGCCGGATCCGGAGGGTGAAGGTGCTGCAAAGGCCATTCACATGGCCATCGAGGATGCCGGCATCACGCCGGACGATATCGATTACATCAATGCACACGGCACAGGCACGCCGTACAACGATGCCTTTGAAACGATCGCTATCAAGAAAGTGTTCGGAGATGACACCAAGGTTCCGGTAAGTTCCACAAAGAGCATGACAGGTCACCTGCTGGGTGCAGCCGGCGGTCTGGAAGCTGTGATCTGCACAAAGGTACTGACCGAGGGATTCATCCCGCCGACAGTAGGTCTTCAGAAGCCGGATCCGGAACTGGATCTGGACTATGTACCGAATGAGGGAAGAGAAGCAGACGTGAAATATGTTCTGTCCAACTCCCTGGGATTCGGCGGACACAACGGAACGCTGATCATGAAGAAATACGAAGACTAGTAACAGATTTGCAGGCAGACCGCGGGCTTGTGCTGCGGTCTGCTTTTATAGATAAGAGAAGGAGAACAACATCATGCTGATGAACAGAGAACAGATCAAGGAAGTGCTCCCGCACAGAGAGCCGTTCCTTCTGGTAGATGAAGTGGAAGAAATGGAAGTGGGCAAATCCATCGTTGCGAAGAAATATGTGACGGAAGACGAATATTATTTCCAGGGGCACTTTCCGGGAAGACCGATCATGCCGGGCGTGCTGATCGTGGAATCCCTGGCGCAGGCCGGCGGGATCACCGTACTTTCTCTTCCGGAAAACAAAGGCAAGCTGGCTGTCTTCGCATCCATCAAGAATGCCAAGTTCAAGAGACAGGTGGTTCCGGGAGACGTTCTGACTTTGAAAGTGAGGATGGAACGTCTGCGTAAAACGGCAGGAACAGGCCTGGCGGAAGCTTATGTAGGGGATGAACTGGCATGCAAGTGCGAGATCATGTTCGCCTTTGATTAGGAGTCTGATTTCGTGGATAAAGATCTCAATAAGATACATGCCTTGATGAGACAGCTTTTCGGTCTTGTTCATCGACTGGAGGATGAAGCGATCAAAGCTTCTGAGTTCAGCGATCTTTCCAGAGCGGAGATCAGTGCCATCATGGCCATCGGGACAGGACGTCCTAAGACCATGACTCACGTGGCCAACATTTTAGAAATCAATGTCAGTACGCTGACCACTACCATCAATAAGCTGGTGAAAAAGGGGTACGTCGAGCGCCTGCGGGACGATAAAGATCGGCGTATAGTCAAGATCGGGCTTAGTGAAAAAGGTATTGCAGCAGCAACGGAGCGGGATTCCTTCATGGGAGAACTGCTTCGTGGTGCTGTGGAGCAGGTGGAGCCTGACAAATTACGATATTTTATATCGGCTATAGACAATATCAACCAGTATTTCATGGCGAAAAGCAGTATGTCTTATCTGAAAACCACGCCTTTCGCGCTGGAACCTCTGCAGCTGGGAAAGAGAGACCTTCCCGTTCCTATCGTGCAGGCCGGCATGAGTCTGGGCATCGCAGGTCCGAAGCTGGCATCCGCGGTAGCAGAAGAAGGCGGACTGGGACTGATCGGCGCTTCGGATATCGGCTGGCAGAGAGAGGACTTCGCCCGGGATCGCATGGAAGCCAATGTGAAAGCTTTGCAGGAGAAAGTGGCAGAAGCACTGAAGCGAAGAAAGAAACGTTCCGGCAAGGGTCTGATCGGCGTCAGCGTGCTGTGGGGAAATCCTGCGGCGCGTGAATACGTGAAGGCTGCTGCAAAGAGCGGTGCAGAGGTTATCGTGGCCAGCGGACTGCCGACAGATCTGCCCAAGTATTGTACGGATAAAAATATCGCACTGATCCCGGTGGTATCCTCGCGCAGAGGCGCGGCTGCGATCGTGCGCAACTGGACGCAGAAATACAACCGGGTCCCGGATGCCTTTATTTTGCAGGGGCCTTTTGCTGCAGGACTTCTTGGATTCAAGGAGGAGCAGCTGGACCGGGCAGAGCAGGAATGGGGCAGGATCATCTCGGATGTCAAATCAGAGGCGTCCAAGCTGGAGAATTGTCCGCTGCTGGTGGGCGGAGGCATCTACCGCAGGGAAGATGCGGAATTCGTTTACAAGTACGGTGCTGACGGGATCCTGATGGGGACAAGGTTCGTCGTAACGGAAGAATGCGATGCTCCCGACGGATACAAGCAGTTGTATTTGAACTGTCGTAAAAATGATGTTACAATAATCAGAAGCCCGATGAAAACATCGGTGCGGACGATGAGAACCGCCTTTTCAGAAAGAATCGCGGAAGATGGAGAGGATCCTTATGACCTCTTCGAGGCAGTGCGGCACAGTGTGGCAGGCGACCCGGACAGCGGGCTGGTATTCTGCAGCGAAAATGCCGGACTGGCGGATAAGATCGATACCGTAAAAGATGTTTTCCGGGAGTTTACCACGCAGAAAAAGTGAGGAAAACCGATGCTGAACATTTATTACGGCGGCGAGAACATCGAAAAAGAAAAATTCATATTTGAACACATAAAAGGCAGATCTCTGCTGCTTGTACCGGATCAATTTTCCCTGCAGGCAGAAAGAGACGCCTTTTTTTATCTTGATAAAACCGGCTTGATGGATCTGGCGGTGGTGGACTTCTCGGCGCTGGGACATAAGATCCTAAAAGAAGCCGGCGGCCCGGTGCCGCCGCTTATCGATAAATACGGCAGGCATATGCTGCTGACACGGATCCTGGAGGAAAGCGACGACGCACTGAAGATCTACAAAGGCGTCCGCGGAAAGAATTCCTTTGTAGAGCGGGTCAATATGCTGATCTCGGAGATGAAGCGCTCGGAGGTGAGCGTGGACATGCTGCGGGAGGTGTCGGAATCTCTGGAAGATTCCAGTTTCCTCAAGTACAAGCTGAAGGACATCGTGACCCTGTTTTCTCTGTACGAGGAAGCCATCGCAGGCAAGTATCTGGATTCGGAGGACTATATTACATTCTACGGCGACAAAATGCTGGGCTCATCGCTGGTAGCGGCCAGTGATGTGTGGGTGTACGGGTTCGACACCTTTACGCCGAAGAATATGCTGGTGCTGGAGCGGATCCTCAAGACGGCACGCAGTCTGAACATCGTTATGACATGGGAGGATCCTGCAAAGACTCCTCCGGAGCGTTCTGCAAAGGACGATGCTGGGGATCCGTCGCAGTCCGGCGATGCTGCATGGTCCGGCGATGCGGGCTTTCTGGCAGCGGACGACCGGGAGGATTTGTTTTCTTTGACGGGTTTCGTGATCCGGACGCTTACGGAGATGGCGGAGGATCTCAACGAAGAAGTGACGTGTCAGGCGATAACGGGATCTGGGAGGGATAACCTTTGGAGCAAGACTCTGCGGGAATTTTCGGTGAGTCCGGAAGACTCTTTGCAGGAAAAAGACCCTCGGATCACCGCTGTGTGCACATCCAACATATACGCGGAGGCAGACCGGGCAGCAGCGTATATTTTGCAGCTGGTGCGGGAGCACGGATACCGGTTTGGTGATATCGTCGTTGTGTGCAATGATACGGGACTTCGGAGCGGTGTGATCCGCAGGACTTTCGTGCGCTGGGGGATCCCGGTGTTCATCGATCAGAAGCGAAAGGTGATCCAGCATCCGGTGGTTGGATTTTTGCTGTCGCTTTTGGAAATCATCGGAAATGGTTACAGAGATAGTGCTGTGATGCAACTGATCAAAGCAGGCTTTCTCGGATTGGCTGAAGAGGAACAGGATGCGCTTGAAAACTACGTGCAGCAGTTTAAGATCAGAGGAACTCTGTGGAAAAAGCCGTTCTCGCGTATGGGAGATAATTATACGGCAGAAGACCTGAACCGATTCAATGAACTGCGTGAACAGGTGGTGTCTGTCATCGAGACTGCACGGGATCGCATTGGAAAGTATAATACAGCAGGAGAAAAGATCAGGGGTCTTTATGGATTTCTGGCTGATGATTTCATGATGGAAGATCGGATCGAAGCTATGGCGAAGGCACAGCAGGAGGCTGGTTTCCTGGATGGCGCAGCGGAGACTGGGCAGAGCTGGAATGTGATCTGTCGTATTTTCGATCAGATCGTGGAAACGGTAGGAGAAGAACGGCTTTCGGGCAGGGCTCTGCGACAGATCGTAGAAGCGGGACTTGCCGAAATGGAGATCGGGATCGTTCCGGTAAATCCGGATAGTGTTCTGGTGGGGACCATGCAGCGAACCAGGGTCGGCAGGGTGAAAGCCCTGCTGGTGCTTGGCGCCAACGAAGGACTGCTGCCTTTGCAGAAAACAGACGAGGGGCTTCTGAGCGAGCGGGAAAAGGCTGTGCTGGAAGAGATGGATCTGGAGTTTTCCAGGACGGAGGACATGGTAAAGCAGGAGGAGCGGCTGGCTATTTACAGGACGTTGTCGCAGCCGGAGGAGCGGCTTTATGTCAGCTGCAGCCGGATCGATGAGACCGGGGGAGAGCTGCGGCCGTCTGCCGTGTTTCGGGAGCTGGAGAATTTCCTGCAAAGCCGTGCTGAGTCGGATGATTCGGTCGTCCTGGGAGATCTGGAGGACGGTGAAGTCACGGAGATCGCTGTTTCGCCGAAGGGAGCCATATCCTACTTGACCGATGCGTTCCGTGAGTATCTTGAGGATGGTAAACTGGATGAAGACTGGCTTTATGCCGGACTGTGGTTCGGCAGCCATGAACCGGAAGAAATGGAGAGGATCCGTCGCGGCATGGAGTTTGACAACGAGCAGAATGCTCTGGGAGGACAGCTGGCGGATGCTCTGTATAGAGGCGACCGGCGTGCTATAGAGGCCAGTGCGTCGCGTCTGGAAAAGTACAGCGGTTGTCCGTTTGCTCATTTTATCAGCTATGGACTGCGTCCGGAGGATCTGAGAGTATTTGAAATGGGGCCGCGGGAAATCGGCGATATTTACCATGAATGTATCATGAAGCTTTCTCAGCGGCTGACGGCTGGTGAAGACTCTTTTCAGGGTCTGGATGCTGTGCCGATCGCCATCACCGATCATGATTCCCGCTGGATGAAGATCACGCAGGAAGAATGCAGGGAGGAGATCAGAAGGATCCTGCAGGAGGAAACCGGTACTTATAGAGAAGGATTGCTGTCATCAGGACGAAATGAATCCTACCGGACGGAGCGGATCGTGGATATCTGCAGTCGTGTGGCCTGGGCGATGATCGGACAGGTGAGAAGAGGCAGGATCCGGGAGATGTATTTTGAGCAGCCTTTTGCACGAGGGGCGGAGCTGGCACCGATCCGCGTCAATGCCGGGGAGCATGAGGTGCTGATCAAAGGGAAAATCGACCGGATGGATGTGCTGGATCTGCCGGAATCGGCGGTACGGATCATCGACTATAAGACCGGCGGGGATGCGGTGGACGTGGAGCAGATCCGCAGCGGCTACAAGCTGCAGCTGATGCTGTATCTCAAAGCGGCGACACAGAACCGGGGAATGCAGCCGGCAGGTGTCTTCCTGTTCAAGATCCGGGAGATCGACGCCGATGCGGATGCCAGAACGGTCGTGCCGGGAGAAGCTGCTGCATCGGAACGGATGGAGGACGCCTATAAGCTGGAAGGGATCGTGCTGGATGATATGGACATGATCGATTCCATGGATACAGAAATAGGCGGAGCATCGAAGGTGCTCCCGATCAAATACGTGAAAAAGAACGGATCGTATTCCGGCTCTTCCGGCGGATATCTGTTCAGCCGCGAAGAATTTGATGAGCTTTCTGCACAGGTGGATCAGCAGGTAGAGCGGATCTGCCGGGAGATCAGCAACGGAAAGATCGACATCCGGCCTAAGAAAGAGACGAAAAAAGACATGGAGGGGAATTACAGAACCTCCTGCAAATACTGCTCCTACAAGAGCATCTGCATGTTCGACACGGCCTTTCCGGGATGCCGGTATGAACGGGTTTAAATGGAATATGACAAAAAAGGAAGCAATCCTGCTGGCAGGATCAGCTTCCTTTTTTGTTAGCTTTATACAGATGCGAACTGATTCTTTGCACGCCGGATCATGTCATCGATCATGTTTGCCGCGATGGTTCTAAGATCCATGTTGAGGATGGAGGAGATGATGTCCAGCTGCTGTCCGGAAGGGACGTGGTACAGCGTCAGGTTGCAGCTGAGATAACGGGAGAGCTTGTCCTCCATGGTAAAGTAAAAATCGCAGGGTCTGGCCATAAAGCTGCGGGTGATGCCGGAGGAGGCCAGATCCATTTCGTAAAAGTCCTTTGACGTGGCGTCCGGCAGAAAGTCCGCAAAGAGCTTCTGCAGCTTTTTTGCAGTTTGTGTAATAATGTATTCTGCTGTGGTCGGCAGGGTGTAGGCGGTGACGTACAGCTCGCGCAGCGGTTCGGAAAGCTCTGTGATGTGAAGCTGCAGGGCGGTCTCCACGCTGTAGAGAAATACCGGGTCGCCCTTGTCCGGCAGCAGAGCATCGCTCTGGAGGAACTGGGCTTCATACATATTCTCCACCAGCCGCAGCAGCAGTGCCTCCTTGTTTTCAAAGGCCGCGAAGAAGGACGAGGCCGATAGCCCGGCCGCCTTCGCGATGGATGCGGTGGATGTTTTTTCGTATCCGTTTTTCAGAAACAGCTCGATGGCGGCAGACAGCATTTTCTCTTCCCGAATGATCCCCTTTTTTTGTATTCCTCTCGGCATATCATAATCCTTTCTCAAGCGCGCAGATGGCGCATACCCTCCTATAATTGACCGAACTTTTGAGTGCACTCAATTATATCATAAAATATAGGGAGACGCAATTGTAGCGAGGAGGGATACTGTGATAAAATACGTCTTGTATGAAAAATCTATCGGGGGGGGTAAAGCGCTGCTGACAGATTTTCAGGACGAAAAAATGTGTGAGGCTCTCAGAGCCAGGAGGACAAGTAACTGATGTTGCATAGAAATGGGAAAACGATTGCAAAATCCCTGATTGCAGTCGCTGTTGTAGTTATGTTTATCATGGGGACCGCCAGCGTATTTGCTGTGGTGGATGACCACACAGTGGTCGGAAAAAATCCGCAGGGCACGGTGATTTCTCTGTTCGATTACTGGGTGGATGAGCAGGATTCGGTGGACTTCAGTCCGAACCCAAACTTGAACAGCGGGATCAATAAAAACCGTGACTTGAAATTTTCCAAGGGAGAGGGAAATGATAAAAAGTTTAATAAATGGACAAAAAGCAACAATCCATATTCCGGTATGGTAGAAAAAACGCTGAACAGCAACGGATATCCGGATCTGGTGAAATCAGGGAATATTACATCTCCTCTGGACTATCTTTTTAATGAAAATGACAGCACCACAGACGGCCTGGCGAAAGTCGAAGGTAAAAAAGCATATACCAATGTGGGCGGACTGATGCAGGTGGATGATGAAGGGTATTATTATTATGACAGCACAAAAAACTTTGCATCCTATGACAGCGCTTCCAATGGGGTAAAATTGTATGATAAAGCAGGAGTATCCTATCGTGGCACGCTGGGACAGTTTTTCCCGTTCAACAGCGGGTCTGACGTGTTTACAGAATCCGAAGGTGCTCTCAGCGCAAAACCGGGTGTCACCGCAGATAGCAATAATGTAAACCACTGGTTTGGCGCTTCCATGTCGACTCATTTTTTGCATCCGGAAGGCGGCAAGACAACGCGTAATCAGGATATTACCTATGAATTCAGCGGAGACGATGACGTCTGGGTTTTCATCGATGATGTTTTAGTCGGTGATCTGGGCGGGATCCACGATGCAGCCAGCCTGAAGATCAATTTCAGTACCGGAGCTGTCAGCATCAACGGCAAATCGGACGGCACGCTGAAATCGAAGTATGAAGCGGCAGGGAAAACAGGAGAAACACAGTGGAAGGGCAACACCTATGCAGGCGGTACTTATCATACACTGAAGTTCTTCTATCTGGAACGAGGCAGCTATGCTTCCAACATGTCCCTCAAGTTCAACCTGAAACTGATGCCGGACAATGAAGCATACAAGGTGGATCAGAACGAGAACACTCTGTCCGGAGCGACCTTTGCATTATACGAAGCAGAGAAAAAAGATGGTGAATATACGAAAAAAGGCGGCCGGCTGTGCAAGGGCGTGACCGATGCAGGAGGCAGCCTGAAATTAAAGGCGGATGACGGGGCGACCATCAACTTTGAAGAACTGTACAAGAAAGACGTCGGTCCGTACTTCATACTGGAAGAAACCGAAGCACCGGCGGGCTATCGCAGTGCGAAGGATGTCTGGTTGAAATACGATCCAAAAACAGGAGTGATCACTACAGAAAACCTCTGGGATACAGGGATCCAGGCCAATGCCCGTATCATGGTAACAGCGCCTGCGGATCTGTACGATATAAATGGGAATAAGATCGAGATAAATGACGAGGGACAGCTGACAAAAGGATCGATTTTCGCTGTTATACATAAGCGAAACAACCTGAAGAATATAAGGGATATGAACAACTGGTCATCCATCAGCGGATCCGTGCTTACCGGGTGGAAGGCCAATCCTGACAAGGGTTTGGCTTCGGCTCTGACGGGGAATAAATATGAATTTAAACTCAACTCTATGGCTGCTTATGAAACTACGCTGGACGAACTGCCGGGTGATATAACCACGTATGTGAACACCATCGTAAACGAGAATGAAGGCAAGCCACCAGCAGATGTTTTAACGGAGCTGCAGGAGAATGCCAGATACTCACTGGGATTTTACTATACCACAGGAAGTGTGGAGGATGCTACTGTGAAGAATACCGTGCGTCTGAATGATGGTATAGGCATGATAGCATCAAAGCATAATGCAAAGCGGTTTGAATATCAGTATGCGGTCAAGTTGACGGTAACGGATGTTACCAATGATCTTTATGTGAAGAAATTCAAGAAGGGCAAGGTCGATCTTAAGGATCAGGAAGGTGCGCTGAACGGTGTGACGTTCGCCCTGTATCGGGAGGATCAGACGACGTTAGGCAGCCACATTCTGCCGGGAGATCCGGTTCTAAAAGGAAATGCTGAGCCTGTGGCAACCAGGACTACTGAAACCCTCAACGATCCGTACAGAGGTGATGATTCTGGAACGGCGTGTTTCAGCAAGCTGGAGAACGGAACATACTACCTCAAGGAGATCAGTGCTCCAAGCGGATATAAGGTCAGAGACGATCTTATCAAGGTGGTCGTCAACGACTATGGTGTTTTCGCTGATGCGGGAGCAGAGAACGATGGTATTTACGTTGGTCGCGGCGGATACGGAACTCTGCTTAAGAGTATGGAGCAGTTCGCTGTAAATGATGATATAGACAATACCCTGACAAATGTGCAGGTCAATCTGAGAGTTTCCAGCAAGGAACCTAACGAGGAAGGATTCTGGAATAATGGTAGTCAGCTGAAACACGATCAACCGCTTCATCTGAAGTATCTGGCGGCAGACGGGACGAACGGAAAGTCTCGATATCAGGTATATGATCCTAGTACCGGTAAAACGGACGAGATCCAGGATCATGCGGACTTTTTTATGACAGATACGGGCTGGCCGTCTCTCAGTCTGAAACAGTGTGATGAGCCCAAGACCGGTAATCCGTATTCCCAGAGAACAGAACTCGGAGACAAGGAACTCTTACATCTGTTTGTGCTTCGGACTATGGTTCTGATGGAGGATGAAACTGTTGGAGATCTGGAAATCTCCAAGACCGTGAAAAACGACAGTAGTGATACCAGATTTGATAAGGAGTTCGAGTTCAATGTGAACCTCCGGAAAACGACGAAGGATGACGATGGCAGGGAAACAACGTCTCCGGTTTCCGGTACGTTCCAATATGTCGTGAAAGGTCCTGGCACAACGGACAGTACAGAAAAAGAACTGGTCGTAAACGATCAGGGCAATGCGACGTTGCAGTTGAAAGACGGTCAGACTGCTGTTATCGAGGATCTCCCGGCAGGCACTGAATATCAAGTTACCGAGGATCTGGGAAATGAGACTTTCTGGGATGTAAAGAGTTCCGTGGACGGTGGAGCGCAAGCAGATTCTAAGCGTTCCAAGGGGAAGATCCCGGAACCTGCTGAAGATGGCAGCAAGCAGAAGAGCACGGTAGCGTATGAAAATACATATCATCCAGAGGCGGCGTCGGCCAGCATCCCTGTGGAAAAACAGTTCAACGGCTGGACTCTTCCGGGATTCAAAGACGAAACCTTTGATATCAGACTGACCGGTATCGAAAGTACCGGTGGGAATATCAAGGATACCATGCCGGGAGCCACGCAGGATACGGTGGATAGTGACTGGTATCTGATCAAGAAGGTCGAAAAGAGGAACGATGGCCAGAATGGATCTGTGAGCGATGCTGTTTTTGACGGGATGATCTTTACAAAAACGGGAACATATGCTTACACGGTCAAGGAGATCCGAGGCAGCCAGGGTGGTATCACTTATTCCTCTGCGATCTACGAAGTCGTGATCACGGTAACAGATGACGAGAAAGGCAAGCTTACAGCTGCTATGACGATGAAAAAAGCCATCGATGATAACGGCGAAGCTCTGCAGGAAAAACCGCAGGCAGAGAAAGCGGTATTCCAAAATACATATAACAGCCGGGAAAAAGGTATCAGCTTTATCGTGCATAAGACCTACAGTAATGCGACAGGTTCTGATCAGCTTACAGACAATCAGTTCCAGTTCCAGCTGGAAGCAGTGACAGCCGGTGCGCCGATGCCGGAGAATACAGCGGATGGAAAGTCCATCGCTCCATCCACGCCGGGCGGTAGAGTAGACTTCCCGAACACGACGTTTGATACGGGCGATCAGGGAAAGACATTCGTTTATAAAGTGTCGGAAGTGATCCCGGATGGTGCCGAGAATGGAACGCTTAATGGGACAACATACGATCGCAATGTCTATTACATCCAGGTTGCGGTGACTGCAGAAGGCGGCAGCGGAGCAGTTGTAAACACGGAGATCAAATATTACAGAGACGCTGCATGCACCCAGGAAATAGAGCCTGGTTCAGAAGATCTGTATCAGGCAGAGCAGGGAGTATATCGCCCGTGGTTCAAGAACAGCTACACTGCTGAACCTGCAAAGGTAGCCATCCAAGGCAGCAAGACTCTCAACGGACGCGACATGACAGACGGTGAATTCCGCTTTACACTGGAAGGCGCCGACGGCACGACGAAAGATGCCATGAAGGATGGAAGCGTCCAGGGTGCAACGGCAGATGGCACGTTAACGATGGCCGCGCCTGCAGCAGCGAACGGCCATGAACAGCATTTTGAGTTCCCGGAACTGACGTTCAACCACGTGGGAACGTATACCTTCAACGTGAAGGAAACCCTCCCGGATGGTGCGAAGAACAACAAGCTTAACGGTGTGACGTATGATACCAATGTGGGCGCCGTCACAGTACAGGTAACGGATAAGGACGCTAATGGCGATAAGACCGGCAGACTGGCGGCAACTGTTTCCTACACGAACAGCAGGAACGATTCCACGGATCTGGCGAAATTCGTCAACAGGTACGAGGAATCCGGAAGCTATGCGATCACAGGAACCAAGAACATCACCGGACGCAGCTTCCAGAAGGGCGACCGTTATACCTTTACGGTAACGCCGAAGGATGATAAGACTCCATATCCTGTTGACAAAGACGGAAAAGAAGTCAAAGAAGTGACCATCACACCGGATTCTGGAAATTCGGCTGATATCGATTTTGGAACGGTGAACTTTGATCAGGCGGGAGTATCGTACAAGTATACGCTGAAAGAAAAACAGCTGGCTTCCGGAGAGGACACGAAGGGAGTCACCTACGATGATACGACTTATGCCCTGACTTTGACGTCCAGCGCTAATGATCCGAAAAACGGAAAACTCGTTATTGATCAGACGCTGTCGGCTGGAGACAAGCCTGCGGACAGCATCGCATGGACCAATGTCTATCGTGCGACGGGTTCCATGGAATTAAAAGGGTCGAAGACTCTGACCGGCCGGAAGTGGCAGGAGGGCGACGCGTTTACCTTTACGCTCTGGTCAAAGAAAGACAATGAAGCACTCCTGGATGCAGTTCCGAAGAAGTCATACACAATAAAAGACGACAGGGCGATCTTCAAGACCGTGACCGTCGACGAAAAAGACGCTGGAAATAACCGGACTGTAACGCTGGATTTCGGAAAGCTGAACTTCATAAAGGACTCCGACGGCAAGCCATATGAATTTTATATCACGGAAACCATTCCGCGTAGCGATGAGATCAGAGGCATCCAATATGACGGCAGCGATCACCGCATCCCTGTCTACGTTACAGATGACGGACAGGGACATCTGACTGCAGAAGTGGCGGAAAACTCCATTACCAACCTGGATTTCTACAATATCTACAGCTCGTCCATCGAGTACAGTAATGAAGCGGGTATCGTGATCGAAAAGACTCTGAACGGGCACGATATGACAGACGATCAGTTTGAGTTCACAGTAGAAGCTCTCGAAAGCGGATCCGACGATACGAAGGTGGCGAAAGAAGAAGCCGCTGCAAGGATCGGATTCGGTCAGGATCAGACGAAGAAGACGTATCAGTCTAAGGCCGCTTCGGATGGACAGAAATGCGTCATCGATATCCTTGACGGAGAAAAGGTCAGGTTTACACAGGATGATGCAGGCAAGACCTTCTGCTATAAGGTGACGGAGACTAAAGACGATGCCGCTGGATATACCTACGATACGACGGAATATCGTGTCGAGATCGCACTGGAAGATCCGGGAGCAGGTGCTATGAAAGCGACGACTACGGTGAAAGATGTGACCCACAATCGGGAAGTTAGCAAGACGGAAGTCCGCAGTGATGATCAGGATGGCAAGACGATCGCAGCCATCCCGTTCATCAACAGCTACAGCGCCTCCGGCGATCTGGGTGGCAAGGACTCTGCAAAGATCAAAGCCTCCAAGACCTTGAACGGTCGTGACATGAAGAAGGATGAATTCACCTTCCAGGTAACTAATGCAAAGGATCCGAAAGAGCAGAAAACTGTGCTTTCTACCGGAAAGAACGCTGCGGCAGAAGCCGGAAAGCCGGGTGCAGTGGACTTTGCAGAAATCAAATACACGACCGCCCAGATGAAGCAGGATGTAGAGAACGATCTGGCGGTGAAGGAAGGCAATGAGTATACCTATCAGTATGAGGTGTCCGAAGTAACGGAAAACCTTCCGGCAGGAGTATCTCCGGAGGAGGGAAGCTTTGCAGTAACGGTGACCGTAACCGATAACGGAGACGGAACGCTGACCGCAGCGGTGACCTACCCGGACGATAAGAATAAGCTGGACTTTGTCAACGATTACGACACGAAGACGGTTTTCGTGCCGATCAAGGGAATCAAATCCCTGAAACTGGAAGGCAAAGCGGCGATGACCATCGAGGATATCGAAGGGAAGTATGACTTTGCGCTGACCGGTAAGGAAACGACAGCCGATGCGGATGGAACTGCTCCGATGCCGACTCTGAATGGAAAGACGATGACTTCGGCAAAGAATGATAAGACAGGGGAAATCGCCTTCGGTCATATCACGCTGCAGGCTTCGGATTTTGAAGGCATTGCGCCGGATGACCAGGGAAACCGGACGCGGACATTTGAATACAAAATCACAGAAAAGGGTAATGTTGACGGCGTGGTAAACGACCGTGAAGCAACAAAGACTGTTTCCATAACTGTGACGTACGACAGCAAGAAAAAGTCGTTCCATGTGACGGGTGTTCCGGAGGATGCGGCATTCCAGTTTACTAATATTTACGGTATCACCAGCACGGATGTGAGTGCGGATACGCTGTTCTCCGTGAATAAGATCCTCAAGGGTCGTGATCTGAAAGATGGCGAATTCCAGTTTGAACTGCTGGAGATCGTGGGCGATGAGGCTGTGGTGATTGCAAAGGGTACAACGAAGGCTGCTTCGGCAGGAACGGCATCTGCGGTAGATTTCGGTAAGCTTACCTATGATGCTCCGGGGGAACATGATTATGTGATCCGGGAAGTGATTCCGGCCGGTGGCAGAGATGCCGATACGGTTTACGATACGAGAAGCTACAGCGTCCATGTTTCTGTAACGGATCAGAAGGACGGCACATTGAAGGTGACCAGTGATGCATCAGGCGATGAGCCGATGACCTTCCTCAATAAGCAGGCGTCGAAGAATCCGTCCGGCGGGGATTCGACAGGAGATAACGGTGGCAATGGCGGAAGTCATACCAGAACCGGTGACCAGACTCCGATCGGCATGGCGATCCTGCTGCTGATGATCTCAGCTTGCGCAGGAACGCTGGTGCTGGGGATTCGCAGAAGCTCTGCAAAATAGATAAAAAGAAACAAAAGGAGTAATGAATAAAGAAACAGGAGATTTGATTCGTGATGGCCAGATCTCCTGTTTTTGTTATTTTGTGCTCTTTAGTTTTTGAATCTGTTTGTCAAAATCGGATTCGATAAATTGGGTTCGATTGAAAATATCGTATTCTGATGAAGCCTTTGATTCTGCCTGCTTCCTTGAAATTTTCCCGTTATCCTTTAATATATCATATTTTCTAAACTCCAGAAACTCATTCACGCTAGAGGCAAACTCTGCCATTGTGAAGGTGTTTTCTCGTTCAATCAGATCCTCGATGTAATCAAAGTAGCCTGTAACAGCGCGTTCCAGTCTGCGTATTTCGGTTTCAGATAAATAATTTTTCGCCACTTTCGCGTCCTGTTTTAATATGCGACCTTCCGGAGCATTCTTCCAGGTGGTCAGACCCATATTATCTTTCGTATGATCCGCACTGGAATAGACGATCTCAGCTGCGGTTTTTCCGGTAATGGCAAAATGAAATTTATTTTGAATGGTAGCGTAGAATTTCTGAGTAACATCAGAATTTTTATCGTAATCAATGCTGCACTCGGCGAAGATATCTGTGATCTGTTGCCAGATACGGCGTTCGCTGGCCCTGATGGAGCGAACCCTTTCCAGCAGTTCTTTGAAATAGTCTTTGCCGAACAGAGCTGTTCCCTGCTTTAATCTGTCGTCATCCATCACGAATCCTTTTCGGATGTATTCGTTCAAAACGGAGGTTGCCCATTTTCTGAAGGCGGTTGCTTTTTTTGAATTTACCCGGTATCCGACTGAAATAATGGCGTCGAGATTATAGTGTAATGTTCTGTAATTTTTGCCATCAGTTGCAGTTGTCAAAAATTCTTTGACAACTGAATCTTTTTCGAGTTCATGCTCGGAAAAAACATTGGACAGGTGATAGCTGATAGTTTGTTTTGAGGAATCGAAAAGTTCAGCCATAGCGTTCTGGCTAAGCCATAATGTATCCTCTTCGATAATCGCACTCACAGTCACATCCGATTCTGGTGTGCTGTATAATATCATTTCCAGTTCTCGATCAATGCTCATAATTGTTTTACCACCTCCATCTGCTTATTCTATTACATTATGTAAAACGAAAGCCCTCTGAAACATTGTGATTTCAGAGGGCTTTTCCCTGTTGATGGTGGAGCATAGGGGGATCGAACCCCTGACCTCATGACTGCCAGTCATGCGCGCTCCCAGCTGCGCCAATGCCCCGGATCCTATACCATATATTCCTTTTGAAAGAAAAAGCAGTTTACCGGTTTATATCAGGCAAACTGCTTCTGGAGCCACTGGCCGGGATCGAACCGGCCACCTGCACGTTACGAATGTGCTGCTCTGCCAGATGAGCTACAGTGGCATGCTCAAATCAATATACTGATTAACCGCATGATGATATTTTACTATGTTAGAAAAGTTCCGTCAATACACAACTTTCATTTTCTGCGGAGATTTTTTAGAAACCGTTTGACATCTGTCTGCGCGGAGGATATAGTGTTGACATGCCTGTTTTAAAGATAGTAGGGAAAGGGAAGAAGTATGACAGAAAAACGCGTAGTCAAAAAACAGATTCCATACGATAAATGCATTTTCCATGTAGATATAGACAGTGAAAAGGGCGACAAGATCCGGATCCGGTTTCCGGTGAGGGCGGCCCGGAAGATCCTCAAGGCATCCGGAAAACTGCCGCTGCCGCAGGATGCTTTGCAGGAAATCGACCTGAAGGAGCTGATGGAGGCCGTAGCAGCCTGCCTTGATGAAGAGGTAGCAGGTGATTTTGTGACGGTGGAAACAGCGGGCGGCACACACGTGCGGGTATACGTGGACGAACAATGATGCGAAGGAGCAGAACGGTAGTATGAAAATCAGAATCAGGACAAAAACCATGAATCTTTCCCTGCCTGTGCCCGTGTCGGCGGCAGGGATGGTCATAAGAAAAATACCGGATTCCGTGTTCGCCAATCTGCAAAAAAGCGTGCCGGAGCCTTACAGTGCTTTTTGCAGTAGAGAAGCTCTGCTCTTTCTGGTGCGGGAATGCGCGGGAACGCTTCGCACGATCCACAATCTGGAGATTATACATATCGAGACGGAGGGCGGGACGTACATTTCCATTAAAATGTAGCGAAGAAACGAAAGCAGAATACAGGAACGAAGGAGATTGGGAGAAGATGATGAAACAGAATACACAGAAACAGTCCGGCCGGAGCAGCTGCTGGCGAGGGATCCTGTTCCTTGCGATAATGCTGACTGCAGCGGTCTTTTTCTATGGCTGCTCGTTGGGAGGCGGACAGAGCGATCAGGCGTCTTTGCAGTCGGAAGAGGATCTGACGGCATATTTTTTAGATGTGGGACAGGCGGATTCCACGCTGCTGGTATCGCAGGGAGAAGCGGTGCTCATCGATGCGGGAAATCGGGATGACGCGGAGTTTATCCTGGGATATATCAAAAACCTGGGCATCGACCATTTGAAATATGTGATCTTCACTCATCCGCATGAGGATCATATCGGATCGGGGCGTAACGTGCTGCAGCAGTTCGGGGCGGATACGGTATATATGCTGGACGGCTACGACAGCGGCATTGCGGGGAGTCTTAAGCAGTCTATAGATCAGCTGGGAATTCAGACGAAGGCTCCGACCCCGGGAGATACAGCTGCGTTTGGAGAATGCGAGATCCAGTTTCTCGGACCTTATGAGAAATACAATGACACTAATGACAATTCCATCTGCCTGAAGGTGAAGCACGGAGAAACCAGCATGCTTTTCACGGGCGATGCGGGAAGCTCACCGGAAAAGAAAATGATCGCAATGGGAGAGGATCTGGAAGCGGATCTGCTGCAGGCGGGACATCACGGAAGCAGCACATCCAACAGCTACTACTTTCTGCGGGAAGCAAACCCAGAATACGTGGTCATTTCCTGCGGCAAGGGCAATATGTACGGTCATCCCCACGAAGAAGCGCTCAGTCGTTTTCGAGACCTGGGAGCGGAAGTTTTTCGCACAGACGAGCAGGGGACGATCATCGCTGTGGATGACGGGATGCAGATCACATTCAATTGCGAAGGAAAGAAGTCCGATCGGACTCATGTAAAGGATTATGAAGATGCTTCCTATATAGGCAATATCAATTCGAAAAAATATCACCTGCCGAGCTGCAGCGGCTTGCCAAACGAAGAAAATCGCGTGTATTTTACGACGATAGATGCAGCAGAAAAAGCCGGGTATTCCCCATGTGGCAACTGTCATCCGGACCAGTAGGGGGATCGCAGGGCTTTTTTCTGCAAAGCCCGCTCCGCGGGTTATTTCACAGTCTTATTTCACAACAAAAAGGGGCGCCGCCCTAACGATCTTAAATCGTTAATGCGACAGCCCCTTTGCATTTTGTTTTGACAAATCTACTGCAGATCGTTGATCAGTTCATCGATATCGTCGTACTGCTGAGACTCTTTTGAGCCAGGATTGTTGGACGATGGGTTGTTGCTGGTGCCGAAGATGAAATACGCCGCTACAGATAATGCTGCAACAATGACCAGCACTGCGGCGAAGATCAGAAGAGATTTCTTCAGCTTTGTTTTTTTAGCTGTTTTTTCTTCGTCAGTAAGCTCTTTTGGTTCGGCTGCCGATTCGGCCGGTGTGCCGGTGAGCTCTGAAGTCTGTGCACCAGTCTCCTGTGATTGAGAGCCACTTTCTGCAGGAGTTTCCGGTTCTGCGACTTTACCTGCTTTTTTAGCAGCTTTTTCCGCTTTCAGCCGTTCTTTTTCTGCACGTTTCGCAGCCTTCTCTGCTTTTTTTCGCTCTTTTTCTGCCTGTTTGGCGGCTTTCTTATCGGTGAACACGATCGGCTCTTCTGCCGAAGCCTGTTCAGCTGCCGAAGCCTGCTCTGCTGCCGGAGCCTGTCCTGCTGGTTCCGGAGCTGGTTGTGCCATTTCAGCTGCAGCCCGCACATCAACGGCATGCGGTATTTGAGGTGTGACAGGGATCTCCTCCTGCTGAGCCTGATCCTGAACCGGAGCCTCGGGAGCTTTTGCAGCTGGAATTTCCGAAGCTGGCGGCTGAACCGGAGCCTGCGGAGTCTGCTGTGCTGTCTGTGCCGGCACCTTTGCAGCGTGTGCCTGTGCCGCCTTTGCAGCCTGAAGCTTCAACACCTGACTGAAGATCGCAGTCAGGATTTGTGCATCCTTAGCTTCATAAGGAAGAATTTTTGATTCTCCGTCGTATGTAAAATAATATTTTTGGGTGGCTGGATCGTGTGTCAGATTCGACATTCTGCTGTAGAAAAATTCCTTTCCGTCGAAGGTCACAGACTTTGTCGTAAACTGTGCGATCTGTTGCCCCGCCTTGAGTTCTATCGTTTTCATATCTAACCTCCCAACTTTACAGATGTAACATCAAAAAGTGGTTTCTTTCTTAAGAACTAATTTCTATGATAGACCGAAAACCGGCATCAAGTCAACCGAAAAGTAAGGAAAAAAGTGAAAAATTACAGATTTAGGGAGACAAAACAAATGATAGATGGTATAATAAGCAATATATAATGTTGAAGACTTTTTATATTGAGGAG
Source organism: Lentihominibacter faecis (assembly GCF_014306095.1). Classification (GTDB taxonomy): domain Bacteria; phylum Bacillota; class Clostridia; order Peptostreptococcales; family Anaerovoracaceae; genus Lentihominibacter; species Lentihominibacter faecis. The sequence continues at coordinate 4,397 of NZ_JACRWC010000048.1, read as the reverse complement.
AAAAAAGAGGTTTGACAATGGATAAAAATGCATTAACAGAAAAAAGAAGAGAGACTGTGATCGGACTTCTTAAAGGCATGAATATTAAGAAGGCTTCTGGTGAAGGGTTCGACAAGGATGATGTATATGAATGTATGCAGCAGCTTTGTGATCTTTATGAAAAAAATATAGAGGAATTAGAAGATGCATATGAAGGAGAAATCGTTGCATTAAAGGATAAATACCAGAAATACGATGATAACAACGATCTGTATGTCAGCCTGATCATGGAAGCGAAGAAGAGCAGCAATGAGATCATCAACCAGGCTAAAGATGAAGTAGAAAATATTTTATCAGAAGGGCGTGAAGAAGTTTCCAAACAGGAAGAAGAGATCGAGCAGATGCGTGCAGGGATCGATGCTGAAAAGCAGGCGATGAGCGATGAGCTGAATGCGGCAAGACAGGCGGTCGAAGCAGAAAAGGCTGCGATGAAAGCAGAACTGGAAGCAGAAAAAGAAAAACTTTCTGCGCTGAAGAATAAATACCATCAGCAGATCAATGCTATGGAAGAAGAGTTCAACGAGATCAAGACCAATATCCTTCGGACTGCCGGCAAGCTGGACAGCCTGAAGAGCAAACTTCCGGAAGAAGATTCCGTGAACTGGGATATCATCGATCATGCTGGAGCAGTTGATTTCCCGGCTGAAGAGATCCAGGTGGATCATACGATTGATCCCGTGCCTGTTTCAGTAGAACCGGTTGCAGAAATACCGGCAGCAGTGGAGATCCCGGAAGCACCGGTTGCAGCGGATACGGTTACTGAGTTACCGGCGGAAGATCCCGCAGGTACATATGATATCCCGGCGGACGGAGGCGCAACCAGCGTGACTCTGGAAGAACTGACAGCTCCGGATGCTTATGCTCCGCAGGAAGCAGCACCGGCGCCGCAGGCTGCAGAAGAAATCAGCTTTGACGATATCGATATCGATCTTCCGGATCTGAACACTCTGGAAACCGCACCTGTACAGGAAGCACAGGCAGAAGACGAGATTTCTTTCGAGGGACTGGAAGATCTGTTTAAGGATGAGAAGTAACCATGAAAGAACTGAAGGAAAAGATACTGACAGAAGGTGTAGCGATCGGAACACAGATCGTCAAAGTAGACAATTTTCTGAATCATAAGCTTGATGTTGCTTTTCTGGATCGGGTCGGGAAGGAATTTCATCGCCGGTTTGCTGACTGTGAGATCAATAAGATACTGACAGTGGAAGCCAGCGGGATCGCAGTGGCGTGTATGGCGGCCGGACATTTTGGATATCCGCCTGTCGTTTATGCGAAGAAAGCTGTTCCAAGCACTATGACAGAGGGCTTTTATGAAGCGGAAGCAAGATCCTTCACCAAGGGTACCGTATCCATGTTTCGCGTTTCAGAAAAATTTCTGGGGCCTGAGGACAAGATCCTGATCATTGATGACTTTATGGCACATGGAGAAGCTTCACATGCACTGACTCAGCTGGTAAAACAGGCAGGAGGCAGCGTGGTCGGAATCGGTGCAGTCATAGACAAAAGCTTTCAGGGCGGCAGCGCGAAGCTGCGGGAAGAAGGCTACAGGGTGGAATCTCTGGCTGTCATAGACAAGATCGAAGATGGAACGATCACATTTGTATAGATCGTAAAAAACGCACCCTCAAAATACGGATAATAAACAAACAACCAAGCGTAAAGTTCGTATATGCACGAACTTTACGCTTTTATTATCCTAAAAATTCATCCGGCGATAAATTTTTTTATTGGATTGACGCACAATAAACAGTATAATAGGAGTATATTCTATTACACAAAGGAATACGGAGGAAGAATATCATGAAAAAGGTACTTGTAGTGGTGCTCGCACTGGTAATGGCATTTGCCTTTACTGCATGCGGCGGCAGCGATAAAGACAGCGGGGACAAAGTAAAAGTTGGCTGTATCTTTATCGGATCGATCAACGACGGCGGATTCACGCAGTGCATGAACGAAGGTCTGGAAAAGGCTGCGAAAGAAAACGGCGTGGAACTGATCAAAAAGGAAAACGTAAGCGACAGCGATACGCAGGCGTCTAAAGATGCAGCAACGAACCTGATCGACCAGGGCTGCACCATCATCGTAGGCTGCTCCTACGGATATGGAGATGCGTTAAATGAACTGGCAAACTCCGGGGATTATGACGATGTAACATTCCTGCACTTCTCTGGCCCTTACCAGAATGAAACAAACATGGAAAACTTCTTTGGATCCATGGAAGAAGCAAGATACCTGAGCGGTATGGCTGCAGCTTCTGTAACGAAGAGCAATAAGCTGGGATACGTTGCAGCTCACCCTTACACAGAAGTTCAGATCGGTATCGATGCATTCACACTGGGTGCGCAGGCAGTAAATCCTGATGTTGAAGTAAAGGTCGTTTACATCAACACCTGGGGGGATGCTGAAATCGAAAAGGCGGCTGCAGAACAGCTGATCAGCGCAGGATGCGACGTTCTGACTTACCATGCAGACTCCACAGCAACTCAGCTGGCAGCAAAAGAAGCGGGCGTTTATACAACTGGCTGGAACTACAACAACAATGTAGCGGGTGACTATTATATCACAGCACCTTACTGGGATATGTCCGCATACTTCACACCGACATTCAAGGCGATCCTGGATGGAAGCTTCAAGCCGACAGGCGACAAACCGTTCAGCACTTACGGCTCCATGAAGAGCGGAATGATCCAGATCGACGATTTCGGCAATGCAGTTCCGGAAAAACAGATCGACAAGATCAACAAGATCAAAGATAAGATGATTGCAGGAGAATTCAAAGTATTCTCCGGAGAAATCAAGTACAACGATGGCAGCGTACTGTGCAAGGAAGGACAGGAACTGACCAACGAAGAAATCTGGAAGATCAACAAGGAAGTAGCTGGTGTAACAGCAACATCCAAATAAAATCCGCAGATCATATAGTTGAATATGTTTAGCATAAAGGGGAACCGAACAGGTCCCCCTTGTGCTGTTTATGGAGGAGAATAGTGCAGCAGAATCTTGCAATAGAAATGGAAAATATCAGCAAAGTATTCGGCTCTCTTAAAGCGAACAACAATGTCAATCTTTCCGTTCGCAAAGGAGAAGTCCATGCGTTGCTGGGTGAAAACGGAGCAGGAAAATCGACTCTGATGAATATGCTGTCAGGGATCTATACTCCGGATACGGGTTCCATCAAAATAGATGGACAGGAGGTGCATTTTGCATCCCCGAAGGATTCTATCCGTCTGGGGATCGGCATGATCCATCAGCATTTTAAGCTGGTGGATGTGATGACAGCAAAGGAAAATATTATTATCGGGCAGCCGTCTGGATTTTTTGTAAAAGGAAAGCTGCTTTCGCAGGAAGTTAAAAAACTTTCAGATCAGTACGGACTGGATATCGACCCTGACAAGAAGGTATATGATATGTCCGTTGGAGAAAAGCAGACGCTGGAGATCATAAAGGTGCTGTATCGTGGCGCGAAGATCCTGATCATGGACGAGCCTACCGCAGTTCTGACTCCGCAGGAAATCAAGAAGCTGTTCCGCGTTATCCGCAATATGAAAGAGCAGGGATGCTCTGTTGTGATCATCACTCATAAACTCAATGAAGTGATGGAGATTTCGGATCGAGTGACAGTCCTTAGAAAGGGAGAATCCATCGGAACGGTAAATACAGGCGAAGTCAACGTTGCCAGTCTTATCGAAATGATGGTAGGCAAAAAGGTGGATCTTTCCATCGATAAGAAAAAAATCGCAGAAAAGACTCCGCTCCTGGATCTGGACGAGGTGACAGTCCTTGACGGAGAAGGCAAGGAAGCGCTGGCCAATGTCAGCTTCCAGCTGAATTCTCATGAAATCGTCGGCGTGGCCGGAGTTGCCAACAGTGGACAGAAAGAACTGTGTGAAGTCATCGCAGGGCTTGCAAAGGCGGAAAAAGGAAGGATCTTCTTCGAAGGAGATAACCTGGTGGGAAAAACTCCCCGTGATATCATCCGCCTGGGGATCCGGATGGGATTCATTCCGGAAGACCGTCTGGGCATGGGACTTGTCGGCAGCATGGACATTGTACATAATCTGATCCTGAAGGATTACCAGAATCAGCCGGGGATCGTTCTGCGCCGGGGACCGTGCATAAAAAAAGCGAATAAAATCGTAAAAGATCTTGATATTCAAACTCCTGATATATATACGCCGGTCAAGAAGCTTTCCGGTGGTAATGTCCAGAAGGTGCTTCTGGGAAGAGAAATCGATTCCGCTCCAAAAGTTCTCATCACGGCATATGCTGTAAGAGGACTTGATATCGGAGCGTCGTATAAAATCTATGATCTGCTCAATGAGCAGAAGGAAAAAGGCGTCGGCGTTCTGTTTGTC